>JBCDCZ010000081.1:0-16105 GCA_039180865.1 Pseudomonadota bacterium
CATCAACAGATCCCGTTATCTTCCGGACAGGCGTGATCTCAACCGGTCTTTTCCGGGAAATGAAGGTGGGTCGCTGGCAGCCCGGCTCGCCCATCTTTTCCTGACCGAGATTGTCGCCCGCGCCGATATCGGGATCGATCTCCATTCCGCCGCAATCCATCGTACAAACTATCCGCAATTGCGCATTTCGCCCCATGATCCGGAGGCACGGCGTTTGGCCGATGTCTTTGCAGCCCCCATCATTATGCAATCCCCGCTGCGCGAGGGATCACTAAGAGCCGCGGCCGCAGACCTCGGAACCCGGGTGCTTCTTTATGAGGCCGGGGAAGGATTGCGGTTCGATGAAGTCTCGGTACGCGCTGGTCAGGCTGGGATCCTTCGGGTGTTGAGATCACTCGATATGATTACGGGCCGCGGCATCGTGCCGTCGAAACTCCCACCGCAATTCTGCACGTCAAGCAAATGGCTGCGTGCTCCTATGGGCGGGCTCTTTCGAAGCTACCGGTCCGATGGCATTCCGGTCCGGGAGGGCGAAATCCTCGGCTCGGTCTCCGATCCGTTCGGCGAAACAGAGAACGATATAGAAGCGCCGTTCGATGGGATTATCGTCGGTCGCGCAGTGATGCCGGTGGTCAATGAAGGGGATGCGGTCTTTCACCTTGCCCGCATCGGATCGTTTCAAAAGGCGGAAGACGTTTTGGACGACCATTCTTCACAGCTTGCCGACGACCCGATGTTCGACGAAGACGAGATTATTTGAGCGGGCAATAGAGAGACAGCGTTTGTCTGCGATCCCACTACCCGATAAAGAACGATTTTTCTGGAGACTGAACGGAGTCCGTTTCACCCAGCCAGATGTTCAAATAGACGAGCGACCGCTTCCGCACCCGGATCGTTGTGACCTTCGAGTTGTTTGGCGTTGAGATAGGCTGCGCGTCCCGCCTTGGCACGTACGATCGTCGCCGTATGGTCCGCCCCTTTGCGTGCTGCAGCGGATGCATCGCCGATGCCGTCGGAAAGCGCATCGAGGGCAGGGGCCAGCGCATCGATCATCGTCCGGTCGCCAGGCTCGGCGCCGCCTATTTCCTGAACCCGCCTCAATCCTGCTTTCAACGCTTCGCCCATGGGCATGCCACTGGAGGATCCGTCGCCTGCAGCGGCAAAGAAGATCGCCAGAAGCACGCCGGATGACCCGCCCATTGTCTGGCTGAGTTCCTGACCGATGGCGCGATAGAGCTGGGTCTGGTCGGCAAGCGGCAGGCGATCCATGGCATCTATGAGCGCACGTGCAGCCCCTGCGAGCGTTGAACCCGTGTCACCGTCGCCCGATTTCGCATCGAGCGCATTGAGATCGGCTTCCGCGTCGATGAAGATCTGGCAGCATCCGGCAAGGAAGGCTCGTGTTTCGGCATGCTCCGATGGAAGCGGTTTCACCGGTGTCAGGCCGTCTGGCATTGGCTTCACAGCAACCGCGCCGATTTCTGAAACGCCGGGCCAGGCGGGAAGCGGTGTCGGCGCACTCAGAAGCGCGAGTTCATCCGCGTTGGCCGGATAGAGCGAGACCGAAAAGCCGCGCATATCAAGTGAAGTCATCATCGAAGCCGGTCCCACCAGATGGGTGATCCGGTCTGCAATCGATGATTGAGTGAGTTCGTGAAGGAGGACGGACATTTCAAGCACCGATGCGCCGCCAAGATTGTTGAGGATTGCAACGGCTTTTCCATCGCCCATCGCCGCCGCAAGCTTTTCCGCAAGCTGTGAAAAACCGTTTTTCGCACTTTGAAACGCGACCTGTTCGAAGCCCGCCTCACCGTGAATGCCAAGGCCGAGTTCCGCCATCCCGTCGGGGATACGGTCTTCTTTCGGCGAACCCGGTATGGTGCAGGTATCAAGCGACATGCCGATACTCTTTGTACCCTCTGCAATCCGTCTGGCCGCCGTCGCGACCGTTTCAAGGTCGGCGCCTTTGTCAGCAAGCGCACCGGCAATCTTATGAACGAATAGTGTGCCCGCCACACCACGTGCCTGTGGCAGATCGGGAAGCGCTATGTCATCGCCAATAATCACTATTTCAACATTGAGACCGAACGCCCGAGCGCGTTCTGCCGCAAGACCGAAATTGAGCCGGTCGCCGGTGTAATTTTTCACAATCAGAAGGCAGCCGGCAGGACCTGTTACCGCCAGGATGCCGGCAAGAACCGCATCAACGCTCGGGGATGCAAAGACATCGCCGCAAACGGCAGCGGTCAGCATCCCTTCGCCGACAAATCCTGCATGGGAGGGTTCGTGGCCCGAGCCACCGCCAGAGACAAGAGCTACCTTTGAGCGGTCCCAGTCATTGCGTACAACGACCCGGATATGTGGATAGCCATCAAGGCGCGCGAGCTTGCCGCCGGATGCTGCGACCACACCGTCAATTGCTTCTGTGACGATGTCTTCTTTTTTGTTCACAAACTGCGTCAAGATATCCTCCCTTATCCGACACGCGCACCATTGGCTTCGAAATAAAACGGCTTGTGCGGTCTGATTTTCAGTGTGTCACCGGCCTTCAGCGTCGTGTGGGCATCGGTGACGGTAATGAGATCATGGTCTTTGAAAGTAAGATGAAGCCGCGTTTGATCGCCGAGGTGCTCAACGCGTGTCACGCGGCTTTCTTCTCCTTCGCCTTGAATGATCTGTTCGGGTCTTAGACCGATCGACGCTGCGCCAGTCGGACTGCTTCCCTCGAAAAGATCAGCGGGCAGAATGTTGATGCGTGGCTGACCAAGACGGCGGGCAGCATAGATGCTTGCCGGGTTTTCATAGACGTCGCGGGGGGCGCCGAACTGAACGAGACGTCCCTCGTCCAGGACGCCGATATGGGTCGCCATGGTCATCGCTTCGATCTGATCGTGGGTGACGTAGAGAAGCGTCTGACCGAGGTCGGCCTGGATCTTTTTGAGTTCAATTCTGAGATCCGCCCGCAGTTTCGCATCAAGCGAACTCAAAGGCTCATCCATGAGATAGATCGTCGGCGTGCGCACCAGGGCCCGGCCAATCGAAACGCGCTGCATCTCGCCACCTGAAAGCTGGGTTGCGCGGTTGTCGAGCTTGTGAGCGATTTGAAGAAGCTCTGCCACCTCCTTGACCTTGTGATCGATCGCGTCGCGCGGCGTCTTGAGGAGGGGTGATTTCAGCGGGAATTCCAGGTTCTGGCGCACCGACAAATGCGGGTAGAGCGAATATTGCTGGAAGACCATCGCCACATTGCGCTCGGCGGGCATGCGGCCTTTCATGGAATGCCCATCGATCAGGATGTCACCATTATCCGGTGTGTCGAGACCGGAAACCATCCGCAATACCGTGGTCTTGCCCGCGCCGGTCGGGCCGAGAAGGACCACGAAAGATCCATCAGGGATTGTCAGCGAGACGGAATCGAGTGCCTGCGTCTTACCGAAGGCCTTGCTGATTTTGTTAAGGATCACTTCAGCCATGACCTAGCACCTTTTCGTTGGCGCTTGAGCGCAGGGCCCGGCCGGTTTCACCATCAAAAAGTGTCAGCGTGCGTTTATCAAAACCGAGGCCCAGATTTTCGCCGGTATTCACGATGGTTGATGAGGCAATTCGCGCCTTTATCGTGCCATTGGCCGTTTCGATCGTCACAATCTGGGTGGTACCGAGATACTCAACCGCGATCACCTGGCCCCGATAAGACGCGCTATCGTCGAAGCGAATATGTTCCGGGCGTACGCCGAGGGCGAGATGTCCTTTGAAGCTCTCGCGGGGAGAGGGCACCTCAATCGATTTGGAATCCACAACGACACTTGCTGAGCCCTCCTTCACGCTGCCCTCGAAGTCGAGGAAGTTCATGGCGGGCGAGCCGATGAAATCTGCGACGAATTTCGTCGCGGGCCAGTCATATATGTCCTGCGGTAGCCCGAACTGCTCGACCACCCCATGGTTCATAACAACGATCTTGTCGCCCATCTGCATGGCTTCGAGCTGATCGTGGGTGACATAGACGGTCGTCGCTCCCATGCGGTCATGCAGCGCCCGCAATTCTTCAGCCATGTGTTCGCGGAATTCCGCATCGAGTGCCCCGAGCGGTTCGTCCATGAAGAACGCTTTTGGCTCGCGGACAATGGCGCGTCCGAGCGCGACGCGTTGACGGTCACCGCCGGACAGGCCGCCGACCGGGCGCTTCAACATGTCTTCAATGCCGAGGATACGGGCGACGTCTAAAACGCGCTCGTTAGCCTCCGAGCGTGACATACCCTGACTGCGGAGCGGATAGGCCATGTTCTGGCCGACATTCATATGGGGGTAGAGCGCGAAGAGCTGGAACACAAAAGCGATATCGCGTTCCGAGGCGCGCTTCTGACCCACCTCTTCGCCGTCGATGTAGATCTCACCGGAGGTTGGAAGCTCCAGGCCCGCCATCATTCGCAGCGTCGTGGTCTTGCCGCAACCCGACGGCCCAAGGAGCATGAAAAACTCGCCATCCTCGATCGTGAAGGTCGAGGATTGCACGGCCGTAAATGAGCCGAATTCCTTGCGCAGGTTTTCAATCCGGATTTGCGCCATCAATTACTCCGGAAAGTGGCTGACAATGATGAACATGACCGTCCCGGTCAGTGTGACGATGAACGAATAGGTGTAGAGCGTGATGAGGAAAGGCTGCATCAGCATGATGACGCCAAGTGCAATCAGGATTGAAGCAACCATCTCCCAAGCACCGCGCTTAAAGCGCATGAGATCGCTAAAAAAACCGTTCATTTGCGCACCGCTCCAAAGGTAATCCCGCGCAGGAGATGTTTGCGAAGAAGGATCGTGAACACCATGACCGGCACAAGGAAGATCGTGGCGCCTGCCGCAACCGCAGGCCAGTCCTGACCTGCAACGCCGATTATGGTCGGGATAAAGGGAGGGGCGGTCTGCGCATTGCCGGATGTCAGAAGAACCGCAAAGGCGTATTCGTTCCAGGCGAAAATCAGACAGAAGATAGCCGTTGAAGCGATGCCCGTTGCAGCTTGCGGCAGGACGACTTTGTAGAACGCCTGGAAACGTGTGTAGCCGTCAATCAGTGCCGCTTCCTCATATTCGACGGGGATTTCATCGATAAACCCGTTTATGAGCCAGACCGCTAGCGACAGGTTCACCGCCGTATAAAGGAGGATCATTCCGGCATGGGTATCGTTGAGCCCAAGATGCCGGAACATCAGGAAGATCGGGATTGCGACCGCAATCGGCGGCATCATCCGGGTCGACAGGATGAAAAACAGAAGATCATCCTTGAGGGGTACCTTGAAGCGAGAAAAGGCATAGGCGGCAGCGGTGCCCAACACAATCGCGAAAAAGGTCGATCCAAAGCCGATAATCACCGAGTTAAAGAAGCGCTCTGAAAAGCGGGATGGCCCAACAATTGTGTTGCCCTTTTCGCGCACGACCTGTTCGTACCACGGCAGATCCTCGCGCGGCTGATCGATCTGGTCCGGGCTCATCCGGGTCTGGGTTGTAAAAAGGTTCACATAACCTTCAACAGTCGGCTCAAAGAGCACTTTCGGCGGATAAGCGATGGAATCGGCAGACGATTTGAAGCCGGTTGAAATGATCCAGATGAGCGGCAGAAGCGTGATCACCGCATAGGTGATGACGAGAAGGCCTGCGAGCCATTTCTGGCCGGTCGAGGGTTCGGTAACGGAATAGCTCATCGTTGCTTCACCCTGTTGAGGGCTTTGACATAAATCGAAGCGAGACCGAAGACGGTGACGAAAAGGATCACCGCATAAGCGGATGCAAACCCTGTGCGCCATTTTTCAAAGGCTTCGCGCTTCAAATCGATGGAAGACAGCGTGGTAATGTTGCCCGGACCGCCACCTGTGAGCTGTACGACAAGATCGAACATTTTGAAGTTCTCGATGCCGCGGAAGAGAACGGCAAGCATCAGGAAGGGCAGGACCATCGGCACTGTAATCGTCCAGAATTGCCGCCACTGGCTGGCTCGGTCGCATTCCGCCGCCTCGTAGATTGAGTCGGGTATTGAGCGCAGTCCCGCCAGGCAGATCAACATCACAAACGGCGTCCACATCCAGGTGTCTACGATGATAATTGCCCAGGGGGCGAGCGTGACGCTCCCGATCATCGAGAAACTCGTCTCATCAATGCCGGTGAAAAAGCTGATAAAGTAATTGAAGAGGCCGATCTGCGGTTGATAGAGGAACGTCCAGAAATTCCCGACGACAGCCGGGGACAGCATCATTGGAAGCACGATGATCGTGGTCCAGAGATCGTTTCCCTTGAATTTCTTGTTGATGAGATAGGCGAGCGTGAAGCCGATCAGCACCTGCAGGACAATCGTCCAGATCAGAAAATGCGCCGTCGCCTGCATCGTTATCCAGGTGTCGCTGTCGGTGAGAATGCGCTCGTAATTACGAAGCCCGATAAATTCGATATCCCGGTTCGGCCGGTTCACGCGATAATTCGTGAAACTCAGATAAATCGTCCAGATCAGCGGGAAAATGTTGATCGCCAGAAGGATGATGATTGTCGGCGCGACGAAGATCCAGGCGATCGCGCGGTCGGATAGACCCCGCACCTTGTTCGCCACATGCACAGGCGTTGCCTGTGCCGCGCGCTCCGCAACTGATTTCATGCCGACTGTCCCGGTAAAGCCTTGACGGAGATCCGTGTTCTGTGAAGCCCGGCGCAGTGCCGGACTTCACGCTTTCAATGGATCAGCTCTGCGAGCCAGAGCCTATTTGAGACCTTCGTCTTCGAAGACTTCGTCCCAGTCTTTCACAAGGCCATCAAGCGCTTCTTTCGCCGTTCCTTGACCGGCGACCACATAATTGTGGACGCGTTCCTGCATCGGAAGAAGAAGCGAGGCATAGGCAGGCTCAGCCCAGAAGTCTTTCACGATTGCCATGGAATCGAGGAAGGTCTGTGCGTAGGGCTGGCTTGTCGCGAAGGACGGATCTTCAACAACGGCGCGAAGAGCTGAATAGCCCCCGGCCTGCCACCATTTCTTCTGTACGTCTGGATCGGCAAACCATTTGATGTATTCAAGCGCTGCATCTTGCTTGCTCGATGCAGCCACGACTGAGATGCCTTGACCGCCAAGCTGAGCAAAGTGTCCGCCTGGTCCCGGAGGATTCGGGAAGTAGCCGGACTTGCCGCCGCCGACATTCGGATCGGATTCAACGCCGGGCCAGATGAAGGCAAAGTTCATCTGCATCGCGACCTGTCCCGATTTGAAGGCATCGATGTTCTCTGACATGTACCAGTCGGAAGATCCTGGCGGTGTGCAGCAATCGTAGAGCGCCTTGTAGAATTCAAGACCCGCGACTGCAGCTTCCGAATTCACGAAGCCTTCAAGTTCATAGGGCTTTTCCGGGTCCTGATACTGGAAGCCGAAATTATAAAGGACGTTGGTAACGCCCATCGTAATGCCTTCCGAACCGCGCTCGGTATAGATCGACGCGCCATAGACGGTCTTTCCATCAATCTCCCGGCCCTGGAAGAATTCTGCAATGTCTTTCAGTTCCTGCAGGCTGGTTGGCGCTGCGAGATCGCGGCCATGTTTTTCCTTGAACTCCGCCTGAAGCTCGGGACGTGAGAACCAGTCTTTGCGATAGGTCCAGCCGACGACGTCACCAAACGCAGGAAGCGCCCAATAGTTCGGAGTGTTCTTGGGCCATTCGGCGTAACCGGTCACGGTTGCTGGAATGAAGTCGCCCATGTCGATCCCTTCTTTGTCGAAGAAATCGTTGAGCTTGACGTAATGCCCGTTTTCCGCAGCACCGCCGATCCACTGACTGTCGCCAATCATTAGATCGCATAACTGGCCACCGGAATTGAGTTCATTCAGCATGCGGTCCGCGAAATTCGGCCATGGCACGAATTCAAAGCTCATATTGTGGCCGGTCTTAGCCTCAAACTCTTTGCTGAGTTCGACCAGTGCATTTGCCGGATCCCATGCTGCCCAGCAAAGGGTCAGGTCTTCGGCCTGGGCTTTGGTGGCCGTTCCTGCCGTCAGGCCCGTTGCGATGAGGCCGGCGGCGGCAACAGTGCCGAGTAATTTTGATGTCACGTCTTGTCCTCCCTTTTGAAGTGTCCTGATTTTCACCAGAACCATTCGATACGTCATCTTCAAACGCGCAGGAGGATCCTCCAGTCTGACGGTTTTCCGCCGAACTCATTCCTCCCTTTCTCTACTATGAGTGAGGTTGGTCGCATTTGGCAAGCCAAAAATTGAGGTGCGCACCTCAGTTTACTTGATTTCTTCATCGAATTGAAAGACATAGAGTGTGAGAGTGTCGGAAAACCAGGGGTTTTCAATGCTGACAAGGCCGACAACAAAGGACCTCGCGGAAGCTGCAGGCGTAAGTCTGGCGACCGTTGATCGTGTCCTGAACGACCGGCCCAATGTGAGTGCAAGGGCGCGCCAGCGGGTGAACAATGCGATCGACGCGCTCGGATTTGTCCGCAATCTCGCGGCAGTTAATCTTGCCAGAAACAAGATCTACCGCTTCCGCTTCATCCTGCCGGAAAAGGGCGATGAATATGTGAACGAAATCGCGCGCAACGTTGAGGTCACCAATCGGTCCTTGAAGTCCGACCTTGCCCTTGCCGAGGCCGTAAGGGTGCCAATGCACGATCCGCATGGGGTAGCAAATTACCTCGGAGCACTGAGCGGTGACGAAGTCGACGGCGTCGCGGTAATGGCGCCGGAATCACCGCAAGTCCGCGATGCTATGGCACGGCTTCATGAGCGGGGTATTCATTGCGTGCAGTTTCTGGCCGGTCAGGATCGGCTTCAGGATCTGGATTTTATAGGCATCGACAACTCCGCAGCGGGCGCCACGGCAGCCCGCCTCATCGGGCGATTTCTGAATGGCTCCAGCGGTAAGGTGATGGTGATTGCTGAAACGATGCAATCCCACGACAGTCTGGAGCGGCGGCTTGGTTTTGATGCCCTTTTGAGCGAACGGTTTAAAAACCTCACGGCACTCCCGTCGCTAGAAACCTACGGCGACGAAGCGCGTGCAGGCCGGATCATTTCCAGGCAGTTTACCCATCACAAAGATATCGTTGCCGTCTATGTGTTGAGTTCCGAACCCAGGATTTCAGTGGAACAGGTTGGCAAGATTACCGATCTTCAAGAACTCACTCTGGTTGCCCATGAGCGCACGCCTTTCAGTGAAAAGGCGCTGAAAGAAGAAATGATCGATGCGATCATTGCGCAGAATCCGGGTCATGCGGTCCGAAGTACCTTGCGGATCCTGCGTGCGCGAAGCGAGTACCGCACCCCGGTCAGCGATCAGGAAAACATCCGGATCGAAATTCTCCTGCCTGAGAACCTCTGAGTTTCCGCTTTCAATCCGCCTGTGCGAAGCTTCCCTCCGAGGAATACGGCGAGGTGAACTCGCCGGTAAGCAGGTGGGAGGAGACATGTCCAAAGTTCTTTATGAGAAAGACGGCCGCATCGGGCGCATAACGCTGAACCGACCTGAAGTCATGAACGCGATCGACGACGATGTACCGCGCGACCTCGTTGCAGCCGTCGTCGAAGCGGATGCCGACCGGGATGTCCATGTAATGATCCTGTCGGGCGCTGGACGGGCGTTCTGCGCCGGATATGATCTTGCCCACTATGCTGAAGCGAAGGGCCCCAACAAGGGAATCCAGGAAATGCCATGGGATCCGATGCAGGATTTCCAGTTCATGTGGGCGAACACGCAGGCGTTCATGTCGCTCTTTAGAGCCATGAAACCGGTCATGTGCAAAGTGCATGGTTTCGCTGTTGCCGGTGGATCAGATATTGCCCTTTGCGCGGATATCACGATCATGGGCGACAGTGCGCTGATCGGCTATATGCCAACCCGTGTCTGGGGCTGTCCGTCAACTGCCATGTGGGTGCATCGGCTCGGTCCGGAAAAAGCCAAACGGATGATGTTCACCGGCGACAAGATCACGGGGCGGGAAGCCGCCGAGATGGGCCTTGTTCTGAAATCCGTACCCGACAATGAACTGGATGATGAAGTCGAAGCCTTGGCCGCAAGGATGGCGAGTGTTCCGATCAATCAGCTCGCGATGCAGAAGATGGTGATCAATGCGGCGGTCGAAGACAAGATCAACCAGACCCAGCGGCTCGCGACCTTGTTCGATGGGATTACACGCCACTCTCCGGAAGGCGTGAACTTCAAGGCCCGCGCAGAAGAAGTCGGTTGGAAACAGGCGGTTGTTGAACGGGACGAGGGCACATTCGATTGGACCGCCAATAGGCCAATTGGATCGTAAAAGCGTTTTCTACTTCAAAACGATCCAAAGAGCGTTCCGAGGACAATCACGACGACAAGCGCGATGAGCGGAACAACGACCGCAACGATGGCTATGTCCGTATAGCTCTCTTTGTGAGTGAGCCCGCAGATCGAGAGAAGCGTTATCACAGCGCCATTATGGGGAAGGGCATCAAGGCCGCCGGTCGCAAGCGTCGTGACGCGGTGGAGAATATCCGGTGCGAGGCCGAGCGCTTGAGCCTGTTCAAGATAACGGTCCCCGACCGCTTCGAGTGCAATGGTCATCCCGCCGGAAGCAGATCCTGTGAGACCGGCAAGTATGCTTGTCGCGATGGCAAGCGAGATAATCGGGCCGCCGCCGAGATTTTCAACGGCGAGCGTCACTTCGGCAAAGGCGGGAAGACCGGCGATAACCGCGCCAAAACCGACGAGGCTTGCTGTATTGAAGATCGGCATTACCGCAGCGCCCGCGCCGGTGTTCAAATCGTTGATAGGTGTTTCCATTCTCTTCCGGTTCAAAAAGTAGAGAAGGATGGTCGCTGCGCCGAGGGCGATGACAATCGCCCAGATCCCGCGCACCTCGCCAATCGTTGTCGGGCCGAAACGCGGCTCCAGAAGATAGGCCGTATCAAGCGCGGGAAAGAGGTGGACTGAGAGGAGATAATTAAGGGTGATGACGATGGCGATCGGAAGCGCTGCGATCCAGAAACTGGGGAGAGCGCCTTTCTTCGCTTCCTGCTCTTCGGGGCAATCGGGCACTGCCCGGTCCTCCGGGTATCCGTAACTCTCTCCGTTGGTGGCGGCGCGTTTCTCGCGGTATCTGAGCCATGCAAGGCCGCCGCTTGCCAGAATGATCGCAGCAATGAGGCCGAGGCCGGGTGCAGCGAAGGATGTCGTTCCGAAATAGGGCATCGGGATCGCGTTCTGGATTGCTGGTGTGCCGGGAAGGGCCGTCATAGTGAAGGTGAAAGCACCAAGCGCGATGGCTGCCGGAATCAAGCGCTTTGGAATATCGGCGGCAAGAAAGAGCGCGACGGCGATCGGATAGACGGCAAAGGCGACGACAAAAAGCGATACCCCGCCATAGGTCAGGACCGCACAGGCGACAACCACGGCCGGAATGGCCTGCGCTTCACCAAGCCGCGCGACGACACCGTTGGCAATAGACCGTGCCGCGCCGGACGTCTCCATAAAGCGGCCAAAGATTGCGCCGAGCAGAAAGATCGGGAAATAGGTGATGGCAAAGCTACCCATGGCGGGCATGAATATCTGGGTGTAGGTGGCAAGACCCGGTTCAAGGGAAAAGGCAGCTGCGAGAAGCGCCATGACGGGGCCGAGAACCAGAACACTGACACCGCGAAAGGCGAGATAGATCAACAGGCCAAGCGCAAGCAAAATGCCAAAAAGACCGATCAAGCCGATGTGCCCTTGTGTTGGATAGGAATGCGCACTCAGGTTTTAAATTAGCACTTTAAACGCGCGGGTTTCACGAAATTTGGTCGCAGCGGCAAAGTTGTCTGTGACTGATCGAGAAACCAATATGGGTCCAGTTCGTGGTTTAAGGCGCGCCTTTCCGACCTGCGATGACCTTCCGCATTAAGGCGATGAACTGGTCGCATTCCGCTTTGGATAGACTGCTCAGCGCCGATGCATTCTCATCTCTAGCTGCTGCAATCGCCGGGTCGTGCAGGGAGCGAGCGTGATCTGTGAGCCAAACCCGCTGGCTGCGCCCGTCGGTCTCATCCTTCCTGCGGACAATCAGCCCATCGCGTTCCATCCGCATCAAGGTGTTCGCCATCGTTGCCTGTTCGATATCAAGCCGGTCAACAAGGTCTTTCTGCGTGAGGCCATCCTCTTCCCAGAGTTCCAGAAGGGCCGGAAAGGTTCCGGTCGTGAGCCCCAGCGGCTTGATCCTTTCCGTGAGACCCCGCGCGAACAGACGGGCCATATGGTTCGCGAGATAGCCCGCCGATTGATCTTTTTTGAACGTCATACGTCTTTCTATCAGTTTCATAGCTAGCTATTCAATTATATATAGCATGCTATGTAAATTGATAATAAAGAGGCTAAGCTATGATCAGGATCGTTCATCCAATTGCCGGTGCCCTGGCTGTTTTCATCATTTCGGGGTTCTGGCTCTCCACAGTCCTTACAGAACTTTTCGCCACAAAGGCGATGGTGACGAGCGTCAAGACTTTCATTCCGTGGGGCTTTTTCATTCTCATCCCGGCACTCATCGCCGCCGGATTATCCGGGCGGTATCTCGGGCGAGGGCGGACAGGGGGCATCATTGGGCGCAAGAGCAAGCGCATGCCGATCGTCGCACTGAACGGATTAACAATCCTGATCCCTTCAGCGCTCTTTTTGTCGTTCAAGGCACAAGCTGGATCCTTCGATGCAGCGTTTTACACCGTCCAGATGATCGAACTCTGCGCAGGTGCCGTGAACATTGGGCTCCTCGGCCTCAACATGCGCGACGGAGTACGTCTCTCGGGAAAGCTGCGCACCTGCCCCGCTTCCGTTTCAATGAAATGAACGCGCGTAGGCTTCCAAAAGGCCCATGCAATCATCGAATGGGATGACGTCAGCAGAGCAATGAGTAGCGGTTAAAGCCACGCAAGATGTTGACTTAAGAGACGCGGAGGAACCCCGAAAGCCCAGTCTTTTGGTGCTCGATAACATGGCAGTGAAAGGCCCAGTCGCCTGGATTATCGGCATTAAGAGCAATATCGATTGTCTCGTTTTTCAGAAGCAAGATCGTATCGGTCCAGTTTTTGGAAAGAACGCGAAGGTTGGAGCGCAACGGATAAAACGCGAGGCCGTGCAAATGGACCGGATGAAGATTGGGCGATTCATTACGAAGTCTGAGAATATAGCTATTTCCGAGTTTCAGATCCGCAAGCGGTCCGGTATTGCTGACTGCATCGCCTGGCCACGGTGTTCGGTTAATAGACCAGAATGTGACGCCAAAGCTGCCACAAAAGCCATTGTCCTGACCGTTGCCGTCCGGCGACCAGCCGAAAACAAATTCGTGGATCTCAGCTGAATCGAGATCAGGCCAGACAAGCGGATTTTCGGGCAAGGGGAGGAGGTCTTGAAGATTGCGTTTTTGCGTAGCGCCAATGGTGCGGAAGCTTGCGAGCGCCTCGGACTTTTGCCCGAATTGCCCATCCAGGCTGGCCAAGACGCCTTCCTCTTCCGGCATAATAACGGCCATGTCGACACGCTGACCTGGGCCCAGCCATAAAGGCTTTTCAGGTGTTGGCCACGGAACAACTTCACGCACGGGATGCCCGTCCCAGGCAATCACCCGGCCTTTAAGTCCCGGCAGTGCAAGGCGATAAACTCTCGTTGTATCGGTGGCGGCGATGCGAAGCCGCACCAGCCCCCCTGCTGGGACGTTATACTCTGGATTTCGCATCCAGTTAGCTGTGCGCACGGTTCCAAAAGTGCCGCCTCTTGCAGCCCCGCGCTTGGTGAAGAAAGGAAGAAGCTCACCGGCGCCATTCAGGCGGAAATCCTTAAGGTTCAAGACAATATCGTCGTCAAATCCTGGATCATCCTTCTCCTCGACAACCAGAACACCGGTCATGCCGTGGGCCATTTGGCGCATGGTCATGCAATGGGGGTGATACCAATAGGTGCCCGCGTCGGGCGGAGTGAACGCGTAGCGGAAAGTTTCGTTCTTTATAATTGGGAACTGCGTGAGGTAGGGTACGCCATCCATATCGTTTGGAAGGCGAATACCATGCCAGTGCATTGTCGTGTAATCCTCAAGTCCGTTCGTAAGGTCAATGACCGCGGGCTCATTTTGGCGAAGCCGAATGACAGGCGGTGGCGCACCGTCACGCGTACTGACAAGACCCTTTGTGACCGGTCCCATGATTGAAAACGACGTCTCGCGCGTTTGAAACCGTTGAAAATTCGATGGGACGCTCGCGTTACCGCTTAAGCTCATACCGCTAGCGAAAGCTCCTGCACTTAAGGCCGTGCCAACCAGAAATGAGCGTCGACTAAGGAGGCTGTTAGGAGGCTTCAAAGGTCTCGCCGTTCTTTCTCGATTAGAAGCATACAGAGAATTGTTCGCGCTGCCATGAAGATATAGCGCCGAAACGCCCGGCGCGCCATTGCGGTCTTGTCGCGGTTCTTCGGTAGTATCCATTCCATCGACTTTTCTGAAAGCTGATTGCACATCTGCTGAAAATATGCACAAGCCGTCACTCGGGTCTGCACTTTGGACTGTCAAACCTCATAGCCATGAGGTACTCGACCGCCCATGTGAAGACGATCAGTCTCCCGACGCTTGGATTTGCCGTCGGTTCACTGATCCTTGCCTACCAACCCCTCATATGGCTCGTCGACACATGGCGCGACCCCTCATATCAGACAAGCGGTATTATCTATCTCCCGCTTGTTCTCGGTCTCATCCTTTGGAGCGTGACGAGCCCCGTCGTTTCCCCCAAAGGAACAGCGCCGAGACGCGCCGTCATCCTGCTGATCTGTGCCGCGGTCCTCCGGCTCGTCAGTCAGGTGGCGGCGATCAATGTCATTGGCGGAATTGCGCTCGCGCTCGATATCTACGCGATCCTGACACTTCTGCGTTTGCCGGAGCGCGCACGCTCCGTTTCGCCGTTTTGGGTATCCATCCTCTTCCTATTCTCCCTGCCGTTTGAGCGGATCCTCCAAAGGCTCCTTGGGTATCCTCTTCAGGAGGCTTCCGCATTCGGAGCGTGCAAGACGCTCGGGCTCTTCTTCGATGACTTGATCTGCGAGGGGGTTCGTCTTCAGGTTGAAGGCAAAGACGTTCTGGTCGACCTGCCATGCTCGGGAACGATCGGCTTGATGCTGAGCCTTGCCGCGCTCGCAGCCCTCAACGCGCTTTATCATCCGACCCTTCGTCAGATCATGATCTGGACGACAGCCACACTTGCTCTCAGCCTTCTAGGCAACACCTTTCGCATCAGTCTGCTCGCAATCGGTCTCGTTTATGAGGAGGCAACCGGCATCAATGTGATGGCGCAGCCGCTCCATGATTTGATCGGTTACGCAACGATTGCCTTGTCGCTCGTGCCCGTTCTATGGCTCTACCGGCCTGAAGGCGCACGCGCTCTGTCCCACGCCGATTTGCAGCCAAGGGCGCGGATCCGGTCTAACACGTCCTCGTTCCAGAAGTTCGTTTCACTGGGATTCGTTTTGATCGCTTGCGGCATCGTTTTTCTGCCGCGTCAGGTGCTTGATGTCTCAAAAGCGCTTGCCGACACGCCGCTTCCGATTGTCCTCAATGGTTCTGCCAAGAAACTGCAGGATCTGACAGCCATCGAACGCGCCTATTTCGAGCGCTATGGCGGTTCGGCCCAAAAGGCCCTCTATGGTCCGATGGCGCTTACGATGGTGCGCACGACATCGCCCCTCCGCCATCTTCATGCGCCGGATGATTGCTTGCGTGGCCTTGGCTACCGCGTCGAATTTCTCGGGACCCGCTTCGAACCAGTCCCGACCGCACTCTACAAGGCAACCGGATCCGATGGACGGGCATGGCAGGTCGCCGTGACGTTCAAATCCAGCACCGGCCACGCCACGTCAAATGTCGCCGAAGCCATCTGGCTCTGGCTCCAAAATCCGAAAACCGAATGGACCAGCATCCAGCGCATCACGCCCTGGGCGCTCCACGACGGCCAGCGTCAGGGCTATGAGGCCGCAACGCTGACAGCTCTCAACCTTTCCACTCATTGATCAAAACAAAGGGGTTCGCAATGAAAGGAATGATCAAGAAAAAACCGTTCAACGCCGGATATGTATCGATTTCGGCTGCGCTTATTCTGACGTTC
>JBCDCZ010000082.1:0-16035 GCA_039180865.1 Pseudomonadota bacterium
GTCGCAGTCAAAGGGCGGATTTGGGAAGCTCAATCGTGTGACCCGCATGATATCGCACCGGGCACCGGCATAGGCTGGATCGTCGCTGAGCATGCAATGAATGTTGCCGGACGGGGATTTGAAGAAGATGTCACCAGCAAGAGCGCCTGGCCCGGTGCTGCCGAGCATTGCAAACGCAACCAGGACGATGAAAGGTAGTCGGAAGAAAGCCATGGCGTCATTCCTTTCCCATGGGCCTCGGCCGCATCGATCTCAATCTCTTATACCACAAGCTGATTGTTCGGGGGTAAAACCTGATCAGAACGCCTTTTTAGCGAGACAGTTTCTGGCAACAGGGATGGTACTCCAATAGGCCGGAAATGATGGATTGACTTGAGGACACTGACTTGAAGTTTGAACCTGTAAGATATCGAGACCTGAACGCGCGGCAGAAGGAGAACTACAATTTCCAAAAGATTGCCGCTCGAATGGCAGATTTCGGATTTAACTGTTTGCGGCTCACTGATGACTGGCAAGGGGCAGATTTTATTGCTTGCCATCACGACGGAGACACCTTTTTGAAAGTGCAACTAAAAGGGCGCATGGCTATTGATAAGAAGTATCTTGGCAAGACCATTCATATTGCGTTTCTCTCGGGGGCGGACTGCTTTGTTTATGATCACGACGCGCTCGTGCACTTTATCGAAGAGCGTCGCCCAGCAGGAACCGGGAGGGCTTCTTGGCGTGATCATGGCACCTACCACTGGCCAACTCTGCCATCTTGGGCGATTGAGTTCTTGTCCGATTATAAGATGTAACGACTTTGACCGACGCGAATGGGCCAGGCGATGGTGAAAACAAAACGTGTTGATGTCTGGTATTCACTGCAAAGCGATTACTGCTACTTCCTGGTCGACCGTCTGCTAAAGCTGTCAGACAGCGAGGCAAAGGTGGTGATCCGTCCAGTCCTCGGTCTCGTCCTTAGAATGCCGGAGGCGACCGCCGATCGAGGCGAACTCGAACAGGCCTATTTCATTAAAGATACAAGACGGACCGCAGACTATCTCGGTTTGCCTTATGCCTGGCCCAATCCGTCACCGATCCAGTTTGAGCCCGGATCTTTGTGGGTTGCAAGCAAACAACAACCACGCGTGGAGCATCTTTATCGGC
The DNA here is from genome assembly GCA_039180865.1 of Pseudomonadota bacterium. Taxonomy (GTDB): domain Bacteria; phylum Pseudomonadota; class Alphaproteobacteria; order Rhizobiales; family JACESI01; genus JBCDCU01. The sequence goes on from JBCDCZ010000082.1 coordinate 1,150, forward strand.
TCTTCGCAGGTGCAAACCGCGAAGGCAAGGGGCTTCAATTTCTGGATAAGGTTGTGCGTCATCTTTGGGACGGGTCAGAGCCGGGCTGGGACAGGTCCGGCTTTCTCGCAAGAGCCCTAAAGCAAATCGGAATCGATGAGGCAGCCCTTCTTAAGCGAAACGAATGGGCGGGGGTGCGGGCTGAACTGGATGATAATCACCAAGCGATGTTGGCGAATGGTCATTGGGGCGTGCCGCTCATGGTCTACGAGAACGAACCGTTCTACGGGCAGGATCGCTTCGATCAACTGCTCTGGCGGATGCAGGTGAGCCTGTCGGAGCCGTGACCCAAAGCTATGGCGCGGGGCGATCCTCAACCTGAAACAATGGCCGGTCCAATCAACCTGGTTTCAATAGGTGTCGTCTCTCAGAAGCCTGCGGCAAAAGGCTGAAATTCGCCCCGGTTCGCGACGATGGCGGATTGTTTCGATCGTACAGATATTCCAGTCTGTGATGGTTTCCTGGCGCCCGCCGGCGACAGTGGTCAGCCCTGGGTCAATGTCGGGCGTGAGGCGTGAGCAGGAATCGCCGATCTCAAGATTGCACTCAATCCGGTCAAAGGTGAGTTCAGACAACGTCCAGCCGAGTGTGAACCCACGCACAGTATCGTCGAGCCTCAGAACCGAATAGGTGAAGCCGTTTTCTTCTTCGTTGCGCGCCCTGCGCTTGGCAAGTTCCCCACGCGCCTGACGTGCCGAAGCGAGCGTGCGGACGGGTGCTAGCAATTCATCGAAACCGTTTGAGCGGTTTTGCACAAAATCGCGCCGGTCCGGGAATGTCATAGCTATCAGGTCGAACTCCACCTCGCGGTTATCGGGATGGCTGTCCCGGACGTCCCTGATAAAGTCGCGTGCCGTTTCCACACCGGAATTCTCAAAATATCCGCCATCAGCGTACCGCGCTCTGGCTTCGACGAGATCATCGGTGTCCGGATCGCGTTCAAGAATGGAGACTTCCGCAGCGGGCGTCACATAGGGAAAGCGTGCGCTTGCAACACCGGCACTGATAATTGTCGGGCTGAAACAATCCTCCCGTTCATGGCAGCGTGTCACCTCCTGAAAAGTGCGTGGTAAACGATCCAGGAACCGCGCAAGGGGCGTGATCACCATGCGGTCTCCCGCATTGACGTCGGCGACGTTGAGAAGAAGAAGCGGTCGTCCTTCCGGTGTAAACGGTGCCATGATCGGGCTTTCGAGAAGGGCTGTGATCTCGGCTTCACTGAGTTGAGAGGATTGTAGCAAGAGATCGCGAAGCGCGTCCTTGAACGCCGCTTCCAGGCGAAGCGCGCGGCTGAGCGAATCGGTGAACCCTCCGACATTCGGCACAATCCGGGCAGCGAAATCGGGAAAAAGCATCGAGCCAAGAACAGGCGACAGGAAATCCCGCCTGAGAACGGTCCGGACGGCATTCGCATAACACCCTTCAATTTTCGGGGTGCCGTCTTTGGGAATGCAGATGCCACTGCGATGAATGATATCGAAGACGGCAGCGCCAACGGAACCACCTGAGACGCCACTTACCGCAATCACGCGTTCGCCGAAGGACGGATCATCGTCATAGAAGCGCGCGAGCACCATGGCGGCATGATAGGCGGCGTAAAGCCCGCCGCCCTGGGCTGCAATGATAATCGGCCTTTCACCAGGCTGCACTTCCTGCCAGCTTTGATAGACGTCGCCTGGCGACGTTCCAAGCTCTCCCCGCTCGACCGCAGCGGACGTGGACAATCGATCATTATCGGTGAGGCCGATCCAGGACTGAAGGATAACGAGCACAATAATGCCTGATGTGATCGGATACCCGGTCCGTTGCCCTGCAAGATAGAGCGATGTCAAAACCATGGTCGCGACATAACCGAAGAAACACAGAATGAGGATCGGCCCCATAGTCTCGGCATGGGCCGGGCTCCAGAACCCGAAGACCAGAACTCCAAAAGCGACACCGACAACCGATCCGAAAACAAGGACAGTCGTCATCAACTGGAAGAGCCAGTCGCTCTCGAACGTGGGCGTTTCGCGTCCACTTTCCCGCGCTTTCGGCGTTTGCTTGTCCTCTCCGTGAAGGGCGGCGCGGCGCTTTGCAACAAAGGCGCGCGAACGATTGACGAGATAAATGATGGTGAGATAGCCGCCCGCTAGAATTGCGGCTGCAAGCGTGAGTTCCTGGAGCCTGCCTGCGATAATGGTGTCTTTGTAGGAAGCCCAAGTTAGCGTCAAACCGGCGAAAAGCCCGCCGGTCGGAAGGAAACCGAGAACACGCGGGGTCCAGCGCGCCATCCAGTCTTCTAGCTCGGCGAGATCCTGCTTCATCGGTGTTTGCGTGCTCCACCACCAGCGGATGAGGCGGCAGCAGAACCAGATGAAAACGCCCGCGATCAGGACAAAAATGAACTGCCAGATAAGGCTTGCAATAAGGGTGTAGCGCTCGAACCAGGCCGATATATCGACGGGGCCGTGAACGCGCTGTTCGATTGTGAGCAGTTTGACTTCTTCAAGGACGATGGTTTCGGCGAGCTTGACATAGATCTCCCGTGTCTGTTCCGGGATCGCCAGTCCGATACCGAGGAGAAGGCTGCCGATAGCCGGTGCGTTATAGCGGAATGCCGTCGTGCCTATCGTACCGAGCACGTCCCGCCGGAGCCAAAAGGCGAAGAAATCCCGGATTCTGCAGATCCAGAGGACGAAGAAATCCCGGGCTTTGGCAAAGATAGTCCGGTTGTCCGGCGGGTCGTCTTTGGGTGGGTCAGGTTCCGGTTTTTGTTTGGGTTTCGCGGCGCTGGGGTCAGGACCAAAATCGTCGTTACGAACTTCGATCGAGCTGAGGAACCGGCGGATCCGCGATATCACCCCGCCTGTGGCGGAACTGGAATCGTCTGTTTTTGAGGTCGATGCCATGGTTCAAATGCCCCCGAACCGTCTGGACCTTTAAAGTTTTCGAAAATGATCTGTTGCCGGATCCTGCCTCAATAGTATGGAAGTTCAATCCGACGGTATTGAGATGCCGCCAGTTTAGCAGAAATTTGCTTGGTTGTGGTGGCAGCAGAGGCCCGCTAACAAGAAAGACTTCGTCCGAACAGGTGGGTTATCAACATCCAACCAAGCCATCACCCCTGATAGCTCGCAGGGTGGAAGCCGTCCTTGGCAGCGACATGGGTATCGGCACCTTCGACCCGGTCCGTATTCTGTGCTGAGACAATTTGAAAGCCGGAGGGGCCGCGCATCGTTACCATGGAAATGACGGCAATGCGCTGGCCCGCTTCTTCTCCGTTCAACCCGGTTTGTCCGTCAAGCGTTGAAACCGTGTGCACGATATGAATATCAGGCGTGAGTTCGCGCACCTTAAGGTCGGTTATCTCAAGTTTGGCATTCTGAAAGATCTTGCGGAAGCCGTAATCATGGGCTTTCCGGATGGCGCGCCGGTTGCGCCACCAGATCCCGACAACATTGACGAAGTCGGCGTCCTCCACAAAGAGGTCGCCGAGCGCGTTCGCATCGCCGTTGTTCCAGCACTCGAAAAAAGCGCGTGCGACAGATTCTCCAGTTTCAAACACGGCATGCTCCTATTCTCAATAAGGCCTGTCGTAGCAGAATTCCGGCACGCGCTCACGTGGACCTTGTCATCGGTTCAAGACATCAAGAACAGCCATTGCTCCGGCAGCCGATGATTGCGGGTTTTGACCCGTGATAAGATTACCGTCTGTCACGACGTGGACGGTAAAGTCATCGGCGTTCTCGATGATTGCGCCAAGTTCGCGCAAACGGTCTTCGAGCAGAAACGGCACAACGCTTGTGAGGCCGACCGCTTCTTCTTCGCCGTTCGTAAAGGCGGTGACCCGAATCCCGGCGACGAGCGGTGTGCCGTCTGATTTCTTGGCATCGACCAATGCAACCGGCCCGTGGCAAACTGATCCGATGGGTTTGTCCTCTTCGTCGAATGCTTCAATCAGATGGGCGAGGTCTTCGTTCTCGGGGTAATCCCACATCGGCCCATGTCCGCCCGGAAAGAAGATTGCATCGAATGAACCTGCATCAAGGTCGGCAATCGGGATGGTTTGTGAAAGGGCTTGTTTCGCTTGATCGTCATTTTCGAAACGGCGCGTGTCATCGCTTTGCCATTCGGCGAGGGCGCTTTTCGGATCGATAGGAGGATGACCGCCTTTGATAGAGGCCAATGTGATCTCTGCTCCGGCATCTCGGAACGCATAATAGGGTGAGGCAAATTCTTCGAGCCAGAAGCCTGTTTTTTCTCCGGTATCGCCGAGGCGGTCATGGGAAGTCAGGACGACGAGAATACGAGGCGTTTTCATAATGGTCTCCAATTCAATGGAAGGGTTGGTGATGGTGTTGGATGAGATTGGTGTCGGGGATGGCCGAGATCAGTCGATCTCGGCTTTGCCCAACTGGCGATACCAGTCGACGTTGTCCCAGAAGGCCGTCATGTTGGTGACCAGCCCGTCTTCGTCGGTTTCGATGAGAAACAGGTGCCGCAGAGTGTAGGCGTTGCCCTTGCTTGGAACGCCGAAAGCTTCTTTCGCCTGTGTCCCTGAAATGTCGACATCGACGTAGGCTTTACGACCGGTTTCGTCTCCGGTGATGGAGCGAACCGTGTTGGAAAGGTCCGGGAAGCTGTCAATCAAGACGCCCCAACTGCCGGGGCCGATTTCTTCTACGGGGCCTGACAGGCCAAACGGAACGTACTCGACGGTGCCTTGCGGCTTAAACAATTGGATCATGCCGGGAACATCCTGATCACGGTAAAGATCAAATAGCTCTGCTGCGACGCTGGCTGCTGTACGGGTCATGGTGAAACTCCTTTTTTTCAATCTGGTGTGATGTGATGAGGAGAACTTAACCATTGCATCGAAGTTGATTAACTGGGTATTCAGTCAACAGATTATTGCTGGAGAGCAACAATGCGGCAGCTTGATGGGTTGATGGAATTTTGCGCGGTTGTGGACCACGGAGGCTTCACACGCGCCAGTGAAGCGCTCGGCTTATCCGCTTCCTTCGTCAGCCGTCGTGTCGCCGATCTTGAGGCGCGCCTCGGCGTGCGTTTGCTTCATCGCACGACGAGACGGGTCAATCTGACGGAACTCGGCGCGACGTATTATGAGCGTGCGACCGCAATCCTATCGGACATCAACGCCCTTGAAACAGATTTGGCAGAGCAGCAAAATCTGGTCAAAGGCCATATAAGGGTCGCGGCAGGCGGGCGGTTTGGGGAAACATGGGTGAGTGAGGCGATGGCTGAATTCGCGAGCCTTCATCCCGAGGTCGAGATTACCTTAGAGGTAAGCGATCGTCGTGTTGATCTCATCCGCGAAGGGTTCGATCTGGCTGTGCGCCACAGCATGCCAAGCGATCCAGATTTGATCGTCCGTAAGATCGGGTCCCGCCGTATGATTGTCTGTGCAGCACCCGATTATCTGGAAATCCATGGATATCCGGAATCCCCTGCAGATCTTGTAAAGCACTGCTGCCTTGCGGCACCTGGTCAGAAATGGATGTTCCAGTCAGGTGGTCCGCAATTCGAGGTCAAGGTCAGGGGTCGCTGGGTGAGCAACAGCGGCCCGGCACTTGCCATTGCCTGCATGACAGGTTTGGGGATCATCAGGCTCGGCGAAACCTATGTGTCGGATGCCATCAACGAAGGTTCCCTCGTGCCGCTGCTTGAGGCCCACGAAATCGCACCTCAGGAGACCGTTCTGGTCTATCCTTCCCGAGAGCGTTTGCCAGTCCGTATCCGTGAATTGATTTCCTATATTGCGGAGCGTTCGGGCGTCTCATAGGACTATGACTGTGTTCACAAGAACGGGAAGCGGGGAGGAGCAAAAATGCGCGCAGCGGTCGTCAGAGATTTTAACGAGGATTTGTCTATTGAAGAGGTTGCCGATCCGGCCTGCCCGGAAAACGGCGTTGTCCTTGAGGTCGCGGCTTGCGGCGTCTGCCGTTCCGACCATCATGGCTGGACCGGCGAACATCCGCGCGTCAAGAACGGCTCCATCCTTGGCCATGAATATTGCGGCACCGTTGTAGAAGCAGGTCGGCAAGCGACCCATACCGTGGGCGATCGCCTGATAGCGCCCTTTATTCTTGCCTGTGGAAGCTGTCCATCCTGCTATACCGGCGTTTCAAATACCTGCCCGAACCAGATCGTGCCGGGTTTCAGCGCTCCAGGTGCGTATGCAGAATTTGTAGCCGTCCCGTTTGACCACAATCTTGTATCGCTGCCGGAAAGTATGACACCAGGCTTGGCGGCGGGGCTGGGCTGCCGGGTGACGACGGCGTGGCATGCACTGACGGACCGCGCCGCTCTGCGCGCAGGCGAATGGGTTGCGGTCCACGGAACGGGTGGTATCGGCCTTGCCACAACACTTCTTGCGAAAATGCTCGGTGCGCGGGTTGTCGTCGTCGATATCGTAAAGGAAAAGCTCGATCATGCGATGGACCTCGGTGCGGATGCTGCCGTTAACGCCGCGGAAGAAGACACCGTTGCTGCGATTATCGAAATTACCGGTGGCGGCGCCGATGTTTCCATCGAGGCACTCGGCATTGAGGCGACAACCAATGCGTCAATTGAATGCTTAGGGACGCTCGGGCGTCATGTTCAGGTCGGTATGCCGGTCGGTCACACCGCTCATATGAACATCAACATGAGCGCCGTATATTTGAAGAACCTCGCCTTATATGGCACACGCGGTATGCCCGCCTGGAAATATCCGTCTCTCCTCGGCATGATAGAGCGCGATATGGTCGATCTCTCGCCGCTGGTCGCTCGGGAAATTTCCCTTTCCGGCGCAAGCGTAGAACTGAAAGCAATGAATGGCCCGACACCGCCCGGAACGGCGGTGATTACGGATTTCGAAGGGTAAGGGATCCAGTCAAGCATGGATAAAGGCTAGCCTGACAAAGCGGTAAGTCCTCCTGCGCCGATGAGTGCGCCAGCGCCCGTCCTTGATACAAGTCTCTGCATGAAAGGCTTTGAAAGACTTGCGCGGAGCCGGTTGGCGGAGAAAACCCAGAGTGATGTCGTGATCACAACCAGGGTCAGGAACGTCACAATGATGATCGCTACCTGCAATCCGGCTGGGCGGGCCGGATCGACAAATTGCGGGAGGAAGGCGACGAAGAACGCGATGTCTTTCGGATTGAGCGCTGTGACAATGAAGGTCTGACGGAAGGCGCGCCATCGGGTGGCGGTGCCGACCGATCCGCGCTCAACCCTGGCTTGTTTCAGATCTATTTTGTCGAATCCGCTCCGCCATAAAGAGATCCCGAGCCAAACAAGATAGAGCGCGCCGGCAATCTTGAGCAGCGTGAAGAGCGTCGCGGATGTCGCAAGAATTGCCCCGGCACCGGCAAACGATATCGTCATTGCCACAAGGTCTCCGAGCACGACGCCAGATATCGCGCCTGCTGCGATCGTGCGTCCGTTCGTCAGCGTCTGGGAAAGGAGAAGAACCACAACCGGTCCGGGGATGATAAGAAGGGCTGAGGTTGCGAGCACAAGTGTAATCCAGAGTTCGGTTATCATGGCGGTAGTCTCGCTGTTCGTGTGAAAACATGCGAGTATCTTAGGGGAATCAGATCATCTCATGTGAGTCAGAATGGTTTTGTAAACCGTAGTGTAACTTCGCTATAAAGCCCCATGGACTGGAAAGCACTTCCTTCTCTCGCAGCGCTTCGGGCTTTTGAGGCGACCGCACGGCATACGACCTATGCGGCGGCTGCCCGTGAACTCAATGTCACCGACGCGGCATTGCGCCAGCACGTCCGCGCGTTGGAAGCAGAGTTCGGGTGTGATCTGGTTCGTCGCGCGGGGCGCGGTGTTGCGCTCACCGACGATGGAAAGGAACTGGCGCGGTCCCTCGCGGCAGGATTTGGTACGATTGCGGAAGGCGTGGCTGCGATGGCGCGGAGAGGGATAGATCGGCCCGTGCGGGTTGCCTGCACGCCGGCGTTTGCCGAAACCTGGTTGATGCCGCGCCTCGCGGAGTTTTGGATCCGATATCCCGATATCAAGGTTGAACTCGCACCATCGCTGAAAAACGCCGATCTTGAAAGCGGAACCTACGACATAGCGATCCGCTATGGGCGCGGTGATTGGGATTGGCCGAACACCCATCTTCTGGCATCAGCGGCCTATACGATCGTTGCGGAGCCTCGATATGCGTCCTCGGTGAAAGGGGATATATCGGCAGGAACGTGGCTTTTCGAGACAGGGCGCAAGGAGCACGAGCGTTGGGCCGAAAACCGGGGTATCCGCTTTTTCGGGGATAACCGGCGGCATTATCCAACAAACTCACTCGTTTTGTCCGCCGCGCGCGCGGGCCATGGATTATCGCTGCAATCCTGGGCTTTGGTGGAGCGTGACGTTTCCGAGGGCATTCTCACTGTTGTCGAGCGCGAAGATGACAATGACCTCGCGTATTACCTTCTGATGGCAAGCAGCCGCAAAGAGGCGATTCTCTTCGCGGATTGGCTTCAGAACGGTGAGGCACTCAATGTAGAAGACCGGCCGATCTCACAGGGGTAAAGCTTCCCGGGTCGCAACAATTTTGAAAGCAGTCTGCGCCTGAGCTACCATGGCTCTATCGGCCTGTTCGTGGCTGTCAGACAGGACGATGTTCGCTGCCCGCAACGTGCCAGACAGGTTTCTGGCATGATCCTGGACCTTTTGCTGGTAAGGGCGCTGGCCGAGGTCGAACTGGCACCCCATCAAAAGGGCGCCGCCATTTACCTGAATGGCTGAAAGGAAAACAAGATTCCAGAACATGTCTCCATTCGCGCGTTGGTTTCTGAGGCAGACATAGTCTGTGCTCTGGTTCTCAACGAGGCTTCTTAGCTTGGCGACATCATTCGGATTGGTTTCGCCACATTGCAGGAATCGGCAATTGCGTCCGATGACCTCGGCTTCTGTGTAGCCGGTTATCTCTTCAAAAGGTTTGTTGACGAATGTCAGAGGGCAGTCAGCTTGCTGCGGGTCGGCAATTGAAACTGGGATCCTGGTGTTACGTAGAAATTCGAGAGACTTGTCGTTGAAGTGAAGCATCGCTGCTAGCCGAAAGGAAACACTACCAAAAATTCAGCCTACTAATCCCAAAAAGCCTGTCAACATCCCAAGTGTAACCAAAATCCGAGCAGACGAAATGCGCTTATTTGGTGGGGTCCCAGACAGGCTCCAATTTTAGACCATTTCGCGATAATTACAAAATGAAATCAATATTAAAAACAGATGGTTGACAGGAAATAAGCTGAGGTTTCTCGTTGCGACTACCTCTCCGAGTGTGCTGGATCTTCGTTGCGTTGGGTGAGAAAATGCGCGATCTCACAGGTGTTCAATTATCCGTAGGGGAAGGAATAATGGCTTTAAGGCCGAGATAGGCCTTCTCGAAGCCTAACGCGTTATAAAAGGCGAGCGCCTCGTCATTGCCGACAAGCACTTGAAGATCAATCCGGCCAAGGCCACGGTCTGCCATAAACCTGCGAACCTCACCCATCAAAGCAGCTCCGACACCCATCCGGCGATGATCGCTTGTAACGGCAATATCCTGCACATAGACCTGGCCGGGTTCGTCCTCCAAGACTTCATCTTCCGCAAGAAAGAAAACGAACCCGACGATGGTTCCGTTGTCTTCGGCGATGAAGAGATGCGCATCTTCATCGGCGCTCGCCATCATCGCCTCGTAATCGGCGACCTGGCGTTCGCTAACGGCCCGTCCTTGTGCGCGGCTTGTGCGGAACGCCCTTTCATAGTCCTGAAGTTCCTCATGAAGCCGGATGATGGCGTCTCGGTCTGCAGATTTATACCTACGGATTTGAATAGGAAAATTCCTTGTTTGTCTGAGTCACCTCTCGTCTACATCGAAAGTCCGAACATCTCAGCCCAGTTCGCGACATTCATGCGGGTCCGATAATTCAACTGCATTGCGTCATCAAGGGCTTCGATGAGAAGGCGGTCTTCAATCCAGATTTCAACGCATTCAAACGGCCCCCGATTGCAGGTCTGCGCCGACCAGCCTTTACGTGATGCCATGGACAGAAGCGTCTCACGAGGGAGAACCGATGCGAGAGCCACATGGACAAAGGTTGGCGCAGTCGTCGGTTCCTCGATATTGCAGGCTACCTGTGCTGCTCCTGCCTTGAGAACATGGGTAGTCGGGTAGACCTCTATAGCCGTTCCATCATCTTCCGCTGAAAACGCGATCCAGCAATCCGGAAAGGGAGGAAAGGGGAGGGATTGTCCACCCATGACCTCAGCGAGGAAAGCAGCGACGCCCTCCGGGTCATTCGCGCTTATTGACACATGAAAGAGCGGCATTCTTTTACTCCCGTGAGGTTTGACAAGGATCTTATCCGGTTTTGACCTAGGACAATCCCTTATTCGAAATTCTTGTCAAAATAGCGCTTCCATAAGCTTTGATCATGGAGGAGCGCTTCCGATGTATAAGAAAATCTTGGTGCCAATCGACTTGACCCACCAGGAAAAGGGCAAAGCGATGATTGGAGTCGCCAGTCAGGTGAAAGACGCGGGCGGAGACATAATCCTGGCGACCGTCGTCCCTGATATTCCGCCCTATGTCGTCTCCGATCTTCCGGCAGGCTTCTTCGACAACCAATTGACCGATGCGCTTTCTGAATTAAAGGCGATCGCAAACGCAGCCGGTATTGGCGGGCGGGTAATTGCCCGGTCCGGTCATCCGGCCAACACGATCATGGCGATTGCCGAGGAAGAAGAGTGCGATCTCATTATCATCGCGTCCCACAGGCCGGGTCTTCAGGATTACTTCTTGGGGTCCACGGCTGCACGTGTCGTCAGACACGCGAAGTGCTCGGTCTTGATCACGCGGTGACAGCCTGTCCGGGCGGCCTAAGTTCAAAGGTCGATCGATTGCCGGATTGAGGGGCAATTCATGCGCGCCATGATCCTCGAAAAAGTAGGCTCGCCACTCAATGAGGTTGACCTTCCAATCCCAGAGCCGGACCCGCATCAAATTCGGGTTCGAGTTGCGGCCTGCGGTGTCTGCCGAACGGATCTGCATCTTCTTGACGGCGAGCTTCCCGATATCAGAACACCGGTCATTCCGGGCCATGAAATCGTTGGATATGTTGATAAGATCGGTCAGGTTGCCAACGGTTTTTCGCTCGGTGACAGGGTTGGTATCCCCTGGCTTGGCCACACCTGTGGGACCTGCAGATACTGCAATTTGGGGCTTGAGAATCTTTGCGACGATCCTGGTTTCACGGGCTATACGCTCAATGGTGGCTATACCGAATACACATGCGCCGACGCGCGCTATTGTTTCCCGCTTCCAGAAGATATTGCCGATCTTCACGCAGCGCCTTTGCTGTGCGCCGGTCTTATCGGATACCGCTCTTTAAAAGCTGCAGGTGACGCGCAAAAGATTGGCATTTTCGGTTATGGCGGAGCGGCCCATATCATTGCCCAGGTCATCCGGTTTCAAGGAAGGGAGTTTTACGCCTTTACGCGAAAGGGTGATCGGGCCGCTCAGGAGGCCGCATTACGGCAGGGTGCAACATGGGCAGGAGCTTCGGATGAAATGCCGCCGGACCTCCTCGATGCAGCCATTCTTTTCGCACCGGTCGGATCGCTCGTACCCTTCGCGCTGAAGACGGTGAGAAAGGGGGGACATGTCGTTTGCGGCGGGATCCATATGAGCGATATCCCGAGCTTTCCCTATGCGGATCTTTGGGGCGAGCGCAGAGTTTCGTCTATCGCCAATCTGACGCGTCAGGATGGGGTGGAATTCCTCGAACTTGCTGGACAGGTGCCTGTTCAAACGGATGCGCATCCTTATCCGCTCAGCGAGGCGAACGCGGCACTCGAAGCGTTGCGGAAGGGCGCTTTCACCGGGGCTGCCGTCCTCGTTCCCTAAATCGGCCCGACGTTACCAGGTGAAAGCCCGGCTGATCAGATCCTGCCAGTCATTTCCGTTGTAGATTGCGACAGCAAAAAAGCCGATCCAGACAATCGCGATAATCGTGGCGATGCTCAGGATATATCCGATGAGCGAAACAAGGCCGTCACGCACAAAGAGGCCCGTCGCGAGGAGCATGATCGGAAATGCAATCCCGCCGGCAAACGGTATGAAGCCGAAAAGGATCAGCGTGATCGCGAGAAGAATGATCACGACGCCCGCCACCTGATCGGAAATGCGGCCTTCGGCAATCCAGACCAGTCGCTTGCCCGTGTGATCATCGAGCCATTGCAACACGGGCATCGTCTTTTCGATCCCTCGTTTGAGAACCTTGCCCGGAATGCTCAATTTGAGAAATCCCCTCGGGAGCCAGACCCGCTCGGTTCCCCAAATGAGGTTAAGAGCAGCGAACAGAATGATCATCGCCAATGTCGCTGCAAAACCCGGGAAGAGCGCGAAAGGCATGAAGATCAAACAGGCGCAGAGAAAGATGACGATCGCTGCCCCGCGCTTGGCAAGAAGCGCGAAGATTACCTCAAGCGTCACCTTGTCCCGTTCGGTTGCATCAAGCAGTACTTTGAAGATCCCGGCCAGGCGCGTTGGCTGGGCTTCGCATTGCTCCTCACTCTGATTCCCCGGTTCTTCCGCCACAAGTAACAAGACCGATCCGCCGCTGCCTCACGGGCCGCAAGAATAGCGGGATTCCCGTAAGTGTTTTGACCTTCCTCAAGGACAGCTGAGAAAAGTCATCGCAATATGACAGTACTAAGAAAAGCGAACAGGGGTCCGCAATGTCATATGCCAGATTTATCCTTCCAGCGATGCTTTTGCTCATACCGGTGACCGGGGGCCAGGCGGAGGACGGAAAGCCGACCTGGCTTTTGGATCTGACGCATCAACTTATGGAAGAAAAGCAATGCGAGGTTGCCTTCTACGTTCGTGTTAGGGACGAAAAGGGCGATGGTGAGGGCAATGTTGAAGCTCGCGCGCGGTGCCAGGATGGTCGGGAATTCGATGCAGTACGAAAAGACCCTCTAGAGCAATTCGTGATTACCGCATGCGGTGTCGCGGTGTGCGAGGCCATACCTGACAACAAGGATCATCAGCCGGGGTGAGACGGCTTGATGGGCGCGGTCCGGGAGACTCCGGGGGATGTATCGGGGGGTGCCTCGGACCGCGATGCTTAAGGAGCGATGGGCACTTTTGCGAAGGTATGTGATCGGCTACGCTGGCGAGATCGCACATATCTTCCCGGGAATTCGATGCCGCAAATTTTCGTCGATGCTGATGCCTGCCCCGTCAAAGACGAGGTAGTCAAAGTCGCAATCCGCCATGATTTCCCCGTGACCTTCGTCTCCAACGCCTTTATGCGGCTTCCGGAAGACCGGCTTGTCACACGCCGGATCGTGCCCGAAGGGCCGGATGCGGCGGATGACTGGATCGCCGAAGAGGTGGCCGCATCCGATATTGTGGTGACGAACGACATCCCGCTTGCCGATCGCTGTCTCAAGAAAGGCGCGCTCGTGATTGGCGGTACCGGCAGGGACTTCACCGAGGCGAATATCGGGTCTGCGCTCGCAAGCCGTGCGATTTCCCAACATTTGCGCGAGATCGGTGAAATGACCGGCGGCCCTAAAGGTTTTTCAGCGAAAGACCGGTCCGCGTTTCTTCAGGCTATGGAACGCGCCTGCAGGAAAGCAAAGCGCGAGGCAAGTCGCCGGTAATCAGCGTTTGCAGGACAGATCTCACGCTTCAAAGTATTATTGGTTAAGTGATATTTGTATGGTCAGTTCACCAGACTGACTCGCTACTCATAAATCTAGGATATTGAAGTGTTTCATTTTTTTAGGAAGCCCGAACCAGACTACAATGGATTTCTTGCAAACATCACAGAACACAGTGTCTTCGGGCCACTCAACGATCATATCAGCTACCGATTCAAAGTCAGCCTTGACCGGGGAAAATACAAAGAATCCATGTTGGGTGAAGATTTTGACGGAATGTGGTACTCAGAACGCCGGGACTGGGAAGGCGCGATCGAAGTTCAAAAAACTTACGGTAAGAATCTGCAATTAAAGTCTGGTACCTGCCCTCCGATAAAATTCCCTGAAAGACTTAGAACAATAACATTCAAGACTCGCGAGAATTACGAAAATCTGCCGGACGTTAGTCGCTTTATTTCACCGTGGTTTCTGGCCTCTGAAACATTCATTGATCGGCTCGGTAATTTCGAAGGCGTGGTCCTGCAGACCGAACCGATCAACCTCCAGATCGAAAACTGTCCGGAGTTCGAACCAGAAAGAAAGTTCTTTGCTGTTTTCGTTCGAAACCGCTTCTTTTTTTCGGAGCCGGACCGGATTCTCCTCTTGTCGCATATAGCTAAACTGGTCCCAGCCTATTTGTATGGGAAGTATGATTCGTCTTTTCGACCAGCAGGTCAAAGTAAGCTGGTTTATTGTTTGGCGTACTTTGACAGCACGGTTTTTGAGGTTTTCAAGAGCGCACCAATGACTGGTGCGGGCTTGTTGGAATCGGATTTCCTTGTTGGCCAATCCTCTGAGACAACCATTCGCAGTTTTAGTCTTACAGGGCTTCGATCGATCGCCGAAGGGGAAGCTGCAATTCCTTTGATCAAACGGCCAACAGAAGCAGGCAGGTCTAAAATAAATCTACTTGATGACAGAACATGGGAAGTGCGCACAGCGAAGAAGATCAGTCCCGCACTACAGCACAGAATATTCTATGAGGGTCTCGATCATATACTGGAAAAAGTCGAGAAGCGCTATTTGAGGACGGAAACCGGTACTAAATTTGGTGAGAGGTTTTATTATGTCGAAATGAATTCTTTGCATTATCAGAGAACGCTTGGTCTCTTGTGCTCTGTGAAGGGGAAAAGTAGGCAAGAATTTGCA
>JBCDCZ010000083.1:0-15868 GCA_039180865.1 Pseudomonadota bacterium
GAAAACCGGCACGGCCTCGTTGGAAGATGCCTTTGTCAAACTCCTGCCTGGCGGGGACGGGCGCAATCACCGAAAGACCCCCGTGATCCCGCCACGGCAGGCGGATGGCGAAGAGCCGGCCATCGTCGCAAAGGGCCTGACCCGCCGGTTTGGTGATTTCACCGCCGTCAGCGATGTGAGCTTTGAAATCGAGCGTGGCGAGATCTTCGGTTTTCTCGGATCGAATGGGTGCGGTAAGACGACGACGATGAAGATGCTGACAGGGCTGCTTCCGGCCTCTGAAGGCGAGGCGTATTTGTTCGGAAAGCCGGTCGATGCGAATGATCTTGAGACCCGTAAGCGGGTCGGCTTCATGTCGCAGTCCTTCTCGCTTTACGGCGAATTGTCCGTGCGCCAGAACCTCGCGCTCCATGCGCGGCTCTTTCACCTCGACCCCGCGAAGATCAATGACCGCATCGACGCCCTCGTCGACCGGTTTGGGCTCGAAGATCATTTGAACGCGACAGCCTCGGACCTTCCTCTTGGCATCCGGCAGAGATTGTCGCTTGCGGTTGCGATCATTCACGAGCCGGAAATGCTGATCCTCGATGAACCGACGTCGGGTGTTGACCCGGTCGCGCGCGACGAATTCTGGGACATTCTGGTGGAACTCTCCAGAAACGAGAAGGTAACGATCTTTCTCTCGACCCACTTCATGACGGAAGCGATGCGATGCGACCGGATCTCACTCATGCATGCTGGCGAGGTGCTGGTCTATGACACGCCGGAAAATCTCGCAAAAGCCAATGGCGCAACCAGCCTCGAAGACTCCTTTATCGCTTACATTGCTGAGGCAAGCAAAGACGAACCCATTGCCGATGTGAGCGAACCAGAGGCATCCACCGCCGCGATGGCAGCAGAAGAATCCGAACAGAAGAAGCGGGCGCGTAAACATGCGATGCGGTTCAGTCTTACCCGTCTTCTTGCCTACAGCTATCGGGAGATGAAGGAGGTTTTGCGGGACCCTGTGCGCCTAGCATTCTCCTTTGTTGGAAGCACGCTCCTTCTGATCGTGATCGCCTACGGCATTTCCTATGATGTGGAGGATCTCACTTTCGCGGCCTATGATCTCGATCAGACGCCGCAAAGCCGGAACTACATCGCCCAGATTTCCGGTTCGCGCTATTTTGTCGAAGCGCCGGAGGTTGAAAGCCTCAGGAACCTTGAAGACCGAATGCGGGCAAATGACGTGACGATGGTCGTGGAAATCCCGCCGGATTTCGGACGTTCGCTCCTCAAAGGCCAGCCAACGACGGTTTCCGCCACAATCGACGGCGCCAACACGATGCGCGCCGGGACCATCGAAGGCTATGTGGTGGGCGGTCATGTGAGCTATCTCGATAACCTCGCGCGCACCAACGGGATCGATCCGGAAGGCGTGGAGTTCGTTGAGATCGAGCCGCGCTATGCTTTCAATCCGTCTTTTGAGAGCATTTACGCAATCGGTCCGGGATCACCGGCGATCCTCCTTCTGCTCTTTCCCTCAATTCTGATGGCGGTAAGCCTCGCGCGGGAAAAGGAGATCGGCACGATCACCAATTTCTATGTGACGCCGACAGGACGATTTGAGTACCTCCTCGGGAAACAGCTTCCCTATATCGGGATTGGCGTGGTCAACTTCCTGATCCTGACGCTTGTGGTGATCGTGCTTCTCCAAGTGCCGCTCAAGGGGAGTTTCATCGGGCTTTTCATCGGCGCTGTTGGCTATGTGGCAGCCTCCACCGGCTTCGGCATTCTGGTCTCGACTATGACGCGTTCTCAGGTGGCTGCGGTGTTTGCAACGACCATTCTTGCGATGATGCCGACCATGCAGTTTTCAGGTTTCATCCAGCCGGTTTCAACCCTTGAAGGGGCAGGGCGGATCATGGGCTCGCTGTGGCCGACGACCTATTACATGCATTTGAGTGTCGGAGCTTTCACCAAGGGGCTCGGACTTCCCGAACTCAGCCTCGATATCCTCGCGCTCTTTCTCTTCTGGCCCGCTTTCGTGATTTTCGCGGCCTGTTTTGTGAACAAGCAGGAGAAATGATGCCATGTTTCGGATGATCGGCAACATCTACTGGCTCGGCACCAAGGAGCTGAGAAGCATCCTAACCGACGCTGTTTTGGTCGCCCTCATCGTGTGGTCGTTCAGTATGGCGATCTATACCGAGACGAGTGCAGTCGGAGAGACCGTCAACAATGCGTCGATTGCCTTCGTCGACGAGGACCGTTCGGCTCTTTCGCGGCGGATCATGACGAGCTTCTATCCACCTTATTTCAAAAAGCCTCGGGAAATCCCGGCTTCCGAGATGCAGGAAGCTCTGGAGCAGGCCCGCTTCATGTTCATCGTGGCAATCCCGCCGGAATTTGAAGCGGACATTTTGCGCGGTCGGCAGCCCAGCCTTCAGATCAACATCGACGCGACGGCCGTCGAGCAGGCGAGCCTCGGGGCGGGCTATATTCAAAATATTGTTCTTGATGAGGTGGCGCGCTCAGCATCGGATGTGACGGATCTCGAACTTCCCGTAAATCTGGAGATCAACCGCGCCTTCAATCCGAATGGCTCCCAGAAATGGTTCCACGCCATTGTCAGCCTGTTTGACCAGGTCTCCATGATCACGATTATCCTGACGGGCGCGGCACTCATCCGGGAACGTGAGCACGGCACGATTGAGCATTTGCTTGTGATGCCTTTGACCGCCTTCGAAATCGTGCTTGCGAAAGTCTGGGCAAACGGTCTTATCATTCTGATCGCTTTCTTTCTGTCATTGAGTGTTGTGGTCGAAGGCATTTTGGCGGTGCCGGTTGCGGGGTCGAAGGTGCTGCTCTTAACCGGCACCGTGATCTATCTTTTTGCAGCGGCAGCGATCGGGATTTTCCTCGCAACCGTTGCGCGGACGATGGCGCAATTCTCGTTGCTCGTCCTCATGACCATCATGCCGATGATCATGCTGTCAGGCGGGATGACGCCGATTGAAAGCCAGCCGGATATGATTCAGCCGATCACCTGGTTCCTGCCGTCGAGGCACTATATTGCGTTCTCGCAAGCCGTTGTCTTCCGCGGTGCCGGCTTTGATATCGTCTGGCCGGAATTCCTCACCGTCGCATGCCTCGGGACTGCATTCTTTACTGCAAGCCTGCTCTTGTTCCGCAGCTCCATCAGCACGAGCAAGTAGGTTGGCAGAAAATGTCCGGTTTTGTGCGCCTTTGATCCTTGTCAACAATCCGCTTCACCCGTCTCCTGTTGGAGTTGCAAGGACAACCCTGGTTGTCTATCGCGCCAACAAGAGACGGGACCCGATGTGAAACGGTTGGCACATTTAAGCGCGTTAGGCCTTCTCACGATAGCGCTTGCAGCGTGCGCGACTTTGCCAAAAAATGTGATTGGCTTTGGTGAAGATGTCCTTCCATCTGCCATCCAATCCGGTGCTACAAAGCATAGGGTCTTTTTCGCCACGACGCGGGCGCGGTCTTCAGAAACTGCCGAATTTTTTTCCGGTGAACGGGCTGAAGCATTGACGCTCGGTTATGTCGATGTGGCGGTTCCGGAAAACCACACGATCGGTCAGATAGAACGCCCGCCGGAAGGTGTTCCGGACCCTCAGAAACATTTTGTTGTCGCAGAACCCCGCCTCATCGACGCACAGGCTGCCTTCAAACAAGACCTCGAAAATCATCTGATAACGCTTGGAAAACCGGAAAAAAACGTTCTGGTTTTCGTTCATGGCTATAACACCAATTTTAGTTCGGCTCTTCTTCGCATCACGCAATTTGTTCACGATACCGGCTTCGACGGTGTGCCGATCCTTTTCTCATGGGCATCGCGCGGCAAGGCTATTGATTATCTCTATGATCTGAATAGCGCGCTGCAGGCCCGGTTTTTTCTGCAGGATCTCGGATTGTTACTCGCTGATGCCGATGTCGACTATTTCAGCATCGTCGCCCATTCCATGGGAAACATCGTGACATTGGAGGCAATGGCTCAGTTGGAGCGCCGTCCCGACTTCCAGCCAAAGGGGAAGTTGCGGGGCGTCATTCTCGCGGCGCCTGATGTGGATTTCGATCTCTTCGTCGAATATGTCAAAGGGCTTCCGACGACGAAACGCTTTCTGCATGTTCTGATTTCCGACGACGATAAAGCCCTATCGCTTTCAAGACGGATTGCCGGAGGACTGGAGCGGGTCGGGTCGGCTGATCCTGAGCGCCTCGCTGCCCTCGGATTGAAAGTTCTGGACATTAGTGAAATCGACGACAAGAGCACCGCCAATCACAGCAAGTTTGCGGACTCACCAGCCATCGTTCAACTGATCGGTCGGGGCATCAAAGATGGCAATACGCTTTTGACCGCGACGAACACTGAACCGGCTGTCACGTCGCTTGCCGGAGGGATTTTCAGAAGCTTCAAGGCCATTCCCTCGGCGATCGGCGAAGGTGCGGGCGGCGGTGTTTTGGAGGTGGGGAACTGAAAAATGTCACTCATTGTACGGACCGGTCCTCTCCTCCCTTCCGGTCCGTTTCGTTTGTCATCGGAAAAGGGTATTCGAAATGGAACATGCTAAAGAAAATGCTTTACTAGACAGACATCGACCGCTTTCTAGATCGCACTATTGGACCGTTCTGCGCAGCTTAATTGTGATCGGTTCGCTCCTTTGCGGGCCTTCGCTTTCTTATGCACAGACCGACAATCCTGATGCGGATGAACGCATTATCTTCAAGGAGGTGGTGTGCAAGGACGTCATGGGGCAATCCGGTGAAGACCGGGACCGAACGATTTCGTTCTTACATGGATTTGTAATGGGTGGCGCTGATCGTGGCGAAGTCACCATCGCTGAGATCATCGACGTCGAAAGCGTATTCATCGACATGTGCCTGGATAACCCGACCGACCTTGTGTTGGATGTGATGCGAACCGCCCATGGTGTCCGCAATGACCAATGATGCGAGTGGCATGTTGACACGCAGAGGATTCCTGGTTGGATTTTGCGCCGTTATCTGCACGACCAGTGCATTTGGTGGGATCGACGGCCAAGCCGATAGGCCTTCTGAAAAGACGGAAATCAAGCAGAAAGCTGTTCGGCGTGGTGAAGGATTTGTTGTCGCCCAAGCGCGCCCGCGAGGGGGACCGCGCCCGATCCGCGCGCGTGGGCACAGGGTTCACAGCAGGCGCGCCGGGACGGCTTTCCGCCGGCGCCATCGCGCAAGAGTTATCTATGGCAGGCATCATCATATTCACCGCCCGCCACACATTCATCGGCCACCGCCAATTTCGCGTTATCGCAGGTGGTGATTGTCCGGCTGGTATGATTGTTTTCTGAAGGCCGATGGACTGAGCCCGGTCCAGCGCTTGAAAGCGCGCCGGAAAGCACGGTCATCGGAAAAGCCGACAAGCGGAGCTATTGCCTCGACCGGTGCGGTGTCTTCCTTGAGGAGCGCTTCCGCCAAGGAACGCCTTACTCCGACGATCATCGCGCTGACTGTTGTCCCGTGTTCTGCGGCAATTCTCTGCGCAGTGCGCTGACTGCAATTTGCCCGGTCGTAAACGGCCTCCGTTCGAAAGTCTCCTGATGCGGCTGCTTCGGCGACCGCGTCACGCAGGCGGATGTACTGCGGACTATGTTGTTCGCCATGGAGGCGTTCAACCATCAGGGCAAAATGGCGCTCTACGAATTCAAAAAGAGTAGGCTCGGCGCTCTGGACCTGCTGCCCGAGTGTGGACTTTCGATAGAAGATTGCTGTCCTTGAGCGATTAAATGCAACTGGACATTTGAAAAAGCCTTCATAGTTTTCCACCCGACCGAGTGGGCCGTAGGCGATTTCAACGCGCAGAGGAGGCTCTGAAATGCAGAGGATTTCCCGCACCATCCGGACAGTTAAGGCTGCGCCAACCTCCGATACGCGTCCTTCATCGATCTCATCGTTCGGATGATAAGCCTCAATCCAGGCTTCTTCTTCCATCTCGTAAAAGCCTAAGTGAAGACGGTCGCCGATATGGCGTTTGTTTTTCGCTAAAAACCGCAAGGCTTCCCGCAGGTTCGGCGCAAATCGCAGACCTTCAGCGAGCCCGCATAAGGCTATAAAAGGCGCGCCACGCGCGGCTTCAAGCGGGAGGTTTGCGCTCGTGCCCACCTTCTTTAAAAGCGCGAGCCAGATGTAGTTTGGGATGCGGTCGTCAAGGCGCGCATTCGGGTCACCAAGATCACGGCGGTCAAGCCCGGTCGCAGTCTCGATCTCTTCGATGGTCAGCCCCTTTGAGAGCGCGAATGCAACGGTGGTAGCGGTCACCGACATGTGGTGCCGTCGGCCAGGCACATTGGCAAAAACTGTCCGGTTTTGTTCCATCGCGGTCCTGTCAGCCTCAGCGAGCGGCCGATAACGTAATCGTGGTGCGGTCCGCCTTCACTTTCTAGACACTCACGGATCCGCCGATCAACGTTTTGCCGTTCAACAAAAAGTCAGCGATGTCCCATGAGGTTGGCAGTATTCCTTCTCATTTCGTCCAGTTTCGGTTTATCAGCGTGCCTTCCGCAGGCGGAAGCACCGGTACCGGATCCGCCGGTTCGAGGTCTTGTGACCAAGGCCGTGGAGGATTTCGAGGTCGCTACGATAAGACGCTATCCAGGTGTCCTCGAACCCGGTGAAGTCAACGCTTTATCGTTCGAAGTGGGTGGACGTTTAGGCCGCATCAACCTTGATGTCGGTGAGCGGATTAAAAAGGGGCAATTGCTCGCGGCTCTCGATGTCGAGCAGTTTCAAACCCAGATCGAAAACCGCCAGGCCTCCGTGGAAGAGGCGGAAGCCACGCTCAACCAGTCTGAAGAGGATCTCGAGCGTTCGCAGATCCTGCTCGACCGTCAGGTTGGAACCAAGGTTCAGCGGGATAACGACCGCACGGAAGTGAGGCAGAACAGAGCGCAACTGACGCAGGCGCAAAAAGACCTTGCCGCCGCCGAAGAAGATCTGGCCGATGCCAAACTCTATGCGCCGTTTGATGGCGTTATCGATTCCATCGAGGTCGAGAGTTTTGCGACGGTTGCAACAGGCGACACGGTTTTGTCTGTTTATCAGCAAACAGACTACGAAGTCGCCTTTTCGGTAAGCTTCGATGTGATCGGTCGCCTGATAGTCGGCACGCCCGCAACCGTGCGCCTTGCCGATGATCCGTCAATAGCACTTGAAGCTGTTGTCAGCGAACTGGGAGAGCGCGCCGGTCAGGTCTCGTCGTTCCCGGTGGTCGTCAAACTCAAAGAGGTTGCTCCCATCATCAAGGCCGGTATGGCGGTTGAGGTTTCCTTCGAGTTCTCCCTCACCGAAGAGCGGGGCCATCTGATCCCGATCTCAGCCGCCATTCCCGGTGTTGAGGTGCCGGAAGGGGCGGGGCCGAATGCGGTTGTCGATCTCGAAGTCTACGTTTTCGATGAACCAACCAGCACGGTCAAGCGGCGTCAGGTCACAATGGCGGGGATCCGCGAAAATCAATTCCTGATTGTGGACGGGCTCAGCGTTGGCGAACGCGTTGCGGTGAAGGGCGTCACCTTCCTGCGAGAAGGAATGGAAGTCCGGCTGCTGCCTGATCCGAAGGAAAGTTGACATGGATTTTCTAACCCGTTTCGGACTGGAGAAGAACCGCTTCACAGTCCTGGCGATGATCGTCATCCTGGCTCTCGGGATTCAGTCCTATATCCAGATCCCGAAACGAGAAAACCCGGAAATCACCATCCGGACAGCCGTCGTCGCTGCCACATTCGACGGCATGGCCCCAACCCGGGTGGAAGAGCTGATCGCAATCCCGATTGAACGCAAGATCCGCGAGATTGGCGAGGTTGAGGATATTGAGGCTATTCTCACAACCGGTCAGGCGCTGATTTATGTCGACTTGTACGACACGATTTATGGTGAGGATATCGAAACCGCGTGGGAGGATCTGCGCAATAAGATGGCGGCTGTGCATTCCGAACTCCCCGAAGGTACCTCGGAAGTCGCCGTCAACACAGACTACGGCGATGTCGCAATTGCCACGATCGCAATTACCGGTGACGGATTTTCGCTCGCCGAACTCGAGGACGTTGCCGAAGACCTCAGAACCCGGCTCTTTCGTGTCGGCGGTGTCACCAAGGTGAGTTTTTCCGGCGTTCAGGACGAACGTGTCTGGCTGGAAGTCGATATCCGCAAACTGGCTGCCGTCGGCGTTCAGTTGGAGCAATTACTCGAAGATCTCCAGGATCAGAATGTGATTCTTCCCGCGGGTGAGATCGACGCCGACGGAACCAAGATTGTCTTGGAAGCCAATGGCGATCTGAGAAATCTTCAGGAAATCGGCAGCGTCCTGACAAAGGTGAGCGGGCTTGAAGGGTTCGTCCGTCTTTCCGATCTCATTGAGGTCAGGCGAGGCTATGTCGATCCGAAGGAAAAACCGGTCTTCTTCAATGGTGAACCGGCGATCATCGCGTCCATCGAAATGTCGCCTGATTCCGATATTCAGGATCTTGGCGGTCGCTTGAACACCGCTATCACTGAGTTTGAAAACCGGCAGCCGATCGGGATCGCACTCAACACTTCGACTTTCCAGGAAACCGTTGTCACGGGCTCAGTCAGCAATGCGCTTGAAAATGTCGGCCAGACCTTCGTCGTGGTTTTCATCGTGATGCTCCTTTTCCTAGGGCTTCGCTCAGCAATTGTGATTGCCTGCATCGTGCCGTTCACGATCTGCTTCGCGTTGGCCGCCATGGGTTTTATCGGTATCGACGTGGAACAGGTGTCGATTGCAGCTGTGATTATTTCCCTTGGCCTTCTCGTTGATAACGGGCTCGTCGTGGTCGAGGATATCGGTAACCGGATCAATGCCGGTATGGAACCGGAAGAAGCGGCAAAATCAGCGGGCTCGCAATTTGTAGTACCGCTCGGGGTTGCCTCGATTACAACCATCTCCGCGTTTATTCCAATGCTTCTCATGGACGGCGTCGAGGGCGAGTTTTCATTCTCGCTCGGCGCGGTTGTTTCTTCCATGCTGCTCGGGTCTTGGATCACGGCACTCTACATCCTGCCTTATCTCTGCGCGAAAATTCTGAAACGCGATGAGAATGCCGGTAAGGCGGAGAGCCTTCCAAAGCGCCTTTACGGTGGGGTGCTGCGTGTGATCCTGCCGTTCGGCTTGCCGATTATGATTGTTGCGTTTGGTGGTGTTGCCTGGAGCGCGAACCAGTTCTCGCTTCTGAAATCGGAGATGTTCCCGTTCAGCGAGCGCGCGGATTTTCTGGTCTATATGGATCTTCCGAAAGATGCCGCGATTTCGGAAACCGAGCGCATGGCACTGCGCGTTCAGGACTGGCTCGGTGACAGCGAGATTAATCCCGATGTCATTAACAGCACCGTTTATGTCGGCGATGGCGGTCCGCGCTTCAATCTTGGTCTCGATCCCGCCGATCCCGATCCTGCAAGCGCTTTCTTCCACGTCAATGTAACAAGCCTTGAGGCGGCCAATGACATGGCGGTGAGGGCACGGCGTGTTTTTACAGAATCGTTTCCAGAAGCTCGTTTCCGGGTGACCCGGCTGCCGCAGGGCGGGTCTGAGTCGGGGATCGTCGATGTTGAAATCTCCGGGCCTGACGCCGACACCCTGATGAGCGCGGCAGCAAAGCTCGAAGAAGCCTTCGATACGCTTCCCGCTGTGGTGAAGAACGAGAGCGATTGGGGGAATAAGGTCATCAAGGTCGTCGTCGACATTGCACAGGACAAGGCGCGAGACTTCGGCGTCACGTCGCGCGATATTTCGGGTGTCATGGAGGCCTATTTTTCGGGTACTGAATATTCGACCTATCGCGAAGGCGATGAACAGATTCCGATTGTGTTGCGTGCTACGTTATCAGGTCGCGATAGCATCGAAGATATGGCCAATCTGACGATCTCGACCGGTGGCGAACTGATTTCGGTTGATCAGGTGGCAAGCTTCACTCCGAAGCTCGAATTCTCCGAAATCGTCCGCGAAAACCAGGTGCGTCGGATCGTTGTTTCCGGCAAGAGCGCGGCACTCAGCGCGCAGGAGACCCTGGCGCGGATCCAGCCCACGATCGATGCGCTTGATCTGGGGCCAGACTACGAAATCGCAATTGCCGGCGAACTTGAAGACAGTGCCGATGTGAATGAGCAGATGGGCGGGAACATGCCGATTGCTCTTGGTCTTATGCTCGCAGCTCTGGTCTTCCAGTTCAATTCGATCCGAAGAGCGTTCGCGACCTTTCTGACAATCCCGTTGATTATCATCGGCGCGCCCTATGGGATGCTCCTCTTGTCGCAACCGTTCTCATTCTTCGCCCTGCTTGGACTAATGTCGCTCATGGGGATTATCATCAACAATGCGATTGTTCTGATTAATCAGATCGATATTGAGAGCGAAACGCTGCCAATGGACGAGGCGATCATTTCCGCCGCAAAACAAAGGGCAAAACCTATCCTTTTGACGTCGCTAACCACGATTTTTGGTCTTGTTCCGATGGCACTCACTGGCGGTGCCCTCTTTGAGCCGATGGCAACCATGATGATTGGTGGTCTTGCCGTTGCGTCACCGCTCTCGCTCTTCGTCGTCCCGCCGCTCTGCTATTTGCTGTTGCGTCCACGTGGCAAAGCAGCCCGCGCAGCGGCGGTTCCAGCGTAACGCGGGATTCCCGTCCATGAGCAGTGTCAAAACACCCGGCGAGATGCCACCGGTTCGGGAGTTCGGATGGCCGCTTAAATCGACTGAAAGCTCTTATTTTGACATTGCAAAGCGCGACAATGGTCAGTTCACCGTCGTTCTCAATCATGCACTTCTGCGCGGCGTCAATTCTCAGATGCTTACCTGGTGGTTCAGGCATTTCACTGAACTTCGCGTGACACTGGAAGATGTTCCAGGCTTTGAGGGAAAGACGGTCCCCGCTTATCAGTTGTGGCATCCGAGCGATCATTTAAGCGCCGTGCTGGAAGGGCGAACCGACCGAGATGGTGCACCAATTGCCGGGGAAACCACAATTCATATTCAGGAAGCCATGCAGTATCTGAAATATGGTTGGCGCTTTCCCGTCGATGCGAAACTATCGGTGTTTTACATTGGCGACGATGGCTGGGCGATGGGGCGTCGGGTGCCATTGCTCGGGCCAGTTATGATGCTGCGCATTCATTTCAAGGATGTCACTCACGACGAGCGACATGTCGGTGTTCACTATCACTATGAAGTTGTGATCGGTACGTCTGGTACTGATCCGCTTTCGCGCTTTTTAAACAGCAGGATAACAGCGGATTACGGACCAGAGTTCTTCAGTGCTTGGCATAATCACAACGTCATTGAAGTCGGTGTGTTCGAGAACTTTCTGCCAGCGCTTTATCACCAGCGAGACAAAGCCCCGACGCTTCGTTTCGCGCGGTCCATGGGCAAACAACCCGACAGTAAACAACAAACAGGTTTTGACCGGAAATTATTCTACCGGCGCGTACTCGAGCTTTCGAGGGCCAAAAATCCATACAATACGCAGCGGGCGAACGACAAAACCTTTCTGTGAATGCTGGGTACATTTATGAGAGTTTCGCGGCGAAAATGAAAACATTGAAGGTGAATCACCATGACGGATCAAACTCCCATTCTCGTCCCAGATTTCATCACCTTCACACTTGGGATGATCGTTTATTTCTTTGGTGCGAACCTCACGAAGCGGTTCGCTATTTTGCGCGACTTTAATATTCCCGAACCTGTGACCGGAGGGCTCGCGGCAGCGCTCATCGTCTGGCTTCTGGTGACGATCCTCGGACGTGAAATCGATTTTGCACTTGATACGCGCGATCAGCTGCTCGTTATCTTTTTCACCACGATCGGCTTGAATGCACGGTTTTCCGATCTCGCCCGTGGCGGCCGTCCGCTTGCCATTCTTTTGGGTCTCACAGTTGGTTTCATGGTCCTTCAAAATGCCGTGGCGCTTGCTGGTGTCTCGCTCTTCGGCTTACCGGCTGCAGCCTCCGTTCTGGTTGGGTCCGCATCCTTGATCGGCGGCCATGGAACGGCAATTGCGTGGGGGCCGGAGGTTGCGGCCCGCGGTGTCGAAGGCGCTGCTGAAATGGGAATTGCCGCAGCCACAGTTGGCCTTGTTCTGGCCGCTCTCATAGGTGGGCCGATTGCGAAGGTCCTGATCGAACGCCACAAGCTTGAACCGCGCGACGATGAAGCCCCGCCGGTTGTTGGCGTGGAACATGGTTCGCCCAAACTTGCCGATCTCGACTACATCGGGTTCATGCGCACTTTGGTCACGATCAACATTGCAGTCATTCTTGGATTTGCGGTCCATCGCGGCATTGATGCACTTGGCATCCGACTGCCACTCTTCGTCCCCTGTCTCATCATGGGCATTGTGATCGCGAACGTGCAGGCGCGTTTTTTCAAGAGCGTTCCACAGGTCACCGGAACCGCGGTTCTGGCACTCGTTTCCGAATTTGCCCTCAGCGTCTTTCTGGCAATCTCTCTGTTAAGTATGAAACTCTGGACGCTCGCAGGTCTTGCAGGACCGCTCTTTGTGGTTCTGGGGTTGCAGGTCCTCTTAACCCTCGCATTCTCCACTTTGGTGCTTTTCTGGGCAATGGGCCGAACCTATCGGGCGGCTGTGCTTGCCGCAGGTTTTGGTGGCTTTGCGCTTGGTGCAACGCCAACGGCGATTGCCAATATGACAGCGGTCACCAAACGCTATGGCCCAGCTCCGCTCGCCTTTATCATCTTGCCGCTGGTCTCGGCGTTTTTTGTGGATCTTGCGAACGCATTCATTATTCAGTTTTTCGTGGATCTATAGGAACCGGTAAGAGGGGAACGACGTGAGCCCGTTTTTTCAAATCCTGCTCGGTCTTGTTCTCAATCTGGTGACCCTTTCCATTCACCTGATGATCGTGACCTTATCTTTGCAGACTGTGAAACAGAACATCTCATTTGTCCGTGAGCAGGGCGGGGTATTGGCAAAGATGGCTTTCATCTTGTTCTCGGTGCTTATTCTGAGTCTTGCCGTTTTGCTGGAGGCCGCAATCTGGGCAGTAACATTTGTTTCGACCGACGCGGTCGGCAGTTTTAAGGACGGCGTCTATTTCGCAATCGTCACCCTGACGACGCTTGGCTATGGTGACATTGCTCCGTCTGAAGACGCGCAATTGCTTGCAGCCCTTTGCGCCATAGCAGGCCTCTTCGTTATGGGCCTTTCTACAGCCTTTGTTGTCGAAATATTGCGGCGGTTGGAAGCTGATTAAGCTGAGAACTTGAAAGCGCAGCGCGCCCCCTTCAAATGGTCGGCGAAAATAAGACTACTGGGCCGAAGGCGCAGGGCAGGCCCCGTCGCTGCAACCCGCCTGATTACCTGTTTTAATCGGCTTCTGTTGAGTGACTGGGGCTTCCTGGAGTAAGGCCGCGATTTCGGCACCGAGCACCATATCCTCAATAAGCCCGAATGAATGGCGGCGCAGGATCCCGTTCCGGTCGATCAGAAGCGCCGTTGGGGTTCCGCGCATCCCATAGGTCATCATGGTCTTGGGAAGCGGTGCGGTATCAGACTGTTCGTCGATGCCGACCGGGAACGAAACCCGATACTCATGGAGGAAGGCTTCGAGTGCTGCGCGATGTCCCTGTGCTTCATGGTGTTCAAAAACCGAGTGGAGCCCAAGGACCGCGACCTGATCCTCCGGAAAGAGCTCCCGTACCTTCATTGCCTGCGGCAGCGCATGGGACACACATCCCGGGCAGAGCATCTGGAAAGCTTCGATCAGAACAACTTTGCCTTCGAGGGCTTCAAGGCTGAGCGGGGTTGGCGTATTGAGCCATTCGCTGACGAGGAGCTTGGGTGCGGGTGTTTCGGTGATCATTGCTAGATCCTCCGGAGGGGGTGGATTAGTCGATTGGAAAACTTAATAAGAGCGACTCGCTACTATTGCAAGGATAATATCGACTCGCTATAGAAAGTCATGGCCAAGGATACCCAAGACCGCATCCGTCTGCTCTTCGACCGACTACAAAGGTTGATTGCGTCCGAAGACTGGGCGGAGGATCTTAATCCGGCTCAGCGGAGCGCGCTTTCCTATCTTGCGCGTGCGAACCGCTTCTCACGCTCGCCCTCCAATGTGGCGGACTATCTCTGCACGACTCGCGGCACCGCCTCACAGACCCTAAAAACCCTTGATAAAAAGGGGATGATCCGGCGTTGTGACAGTGATGGCGACAAGCGAGGCGTTACCTATGACGTTACGAAAGAAGGCCACACCCATATTGAAGAGACCGACGCGCTTGATCGCGCGCTTGGTTCGATAGCAAAGGAGAAGGTGGACGTTCTCGAAGGCACATTGGCAGATCTCCTGACCATGCAGCTTGAAGCCCGCGGTTTCCGGTCCTTCGGGATCTGCCGCACATGCATTCACCATGAAACGGATGGTAAGAGACTTTATTGCCGTCTTCTTGAGATTCCGCTCAAGAGCGAAGAGGCGGACCTTATCTGCCATGAACACAAAGCCGCATAAGCCCTCCAAAAGCCGCACGCGAACACTGCGAAAACCATTTTGAAAGAGAGACCGATAATGTCGACCAGTCTTGAAGCCACAACAATCGCCGGGCTCTTTTTCGGGGCCGTCGAAGACCGCTGGCCCGGTAAAGATCCGTCGGCCATTCGCAAAACGTCGGTGTCCGGACCGCAGAAACTTGGGTTGACCGGGTTTAATGGGGACAGACAGGCAGATCTCACGGTCCATGGCGGCAAGGACAAGGCGGTCCATCATTATCCGGTAGATCATTATACCGCCTGGATCGAGGAAGGTGTCATGCCGGCGGGCACCACGCCAGCGGCATTCGGCGAGAACATTTCGGCGAAAGGCTTCACGGAGGAAACGGTCTTTATCGGCGATACATTCAGGATCGGCTCAGCACTCTTGCAGGTGAGCCAGGGCCGTCAACCCTGCTGGAAGCTCAACCGTCACACGGAAAACGAACAAATGGCCTATCGCTTCCAGAAGACCGGTCGCACCGGCTGGTATTACCGGGTGTTGGAAGAAGGGGAAATCGCGCCGGGCGATGAAATGACCCTCCTCGAACGTCCGCATGAAGACTGGAGCGTGAAACGGGTCACCCAGGCACGGCTTACCAAAACGATCGCACCTGAAGAGGCCGCGACCCTCGCGGCCATGGATCTCCTCGAAGAAGGATGGCGTGCGGCTTTCGCCAAGATGGCAAAGGGCGATTTGAAGGAAAACACCGATCGGCGTTTGAAAGGCTGAGGGGTCTAGCTAGGTCGCCGGGCAGCGGTCGAGCGGGCCGTTTGATTGCGGGAAATCCCAGCGTACAGTGAGCTGATCGTTGGAGAGAACGAAGCCCAAGAAGTAACCGCGCACGGAATCTTCGCCGCATTGCGCGTTTGCACCCGTAAAGACGCCATCCTGACGCTTTTCAATCGGCCCCCAGTTAAGGCGGCAAAAGAAAGTGCCTTGCCGCAGCCATTCCCGGTCGATTTCAAAGGGTTCGGAAAGGACCGTCCCGCCTTCCTTGATTGGTTCCCGGGCGCATTGCTTTTCCGTCCCCCACGTCCCGTAAAAAGTTTTGTGCCCGTCCTCAGCATTCGCAGGGAAGCTGGCAGTGACGCCGAGAAAGGCAGGAAGAACGGTGAGAGAGAGCAGAATGAAAGCACGCATCAGATCTGTTTAGCCGGACTCCCGTTGACCCACCAATCACTTCGGTTTGAGAAAGTGCGAAACCTTTGTATCAACAGTCCGGCATGGAACGGAATTGATGCCAAACCCCACACTTGCCGTAATTTGCCGATTCATAGTATCAAGCGCATGAGTTGATCGGCGATGGCGTCGCCGGGGAAGACAC
>JBCDCZ010000084.1:0-15837 GCA_039180865.1 Pseudomonadota bacterium
ACAACCGCGTCCATGCGTCCTGCCATGATGCGTCGACCCTTGGCGGCAATTCGGGGAGCGCAGTGATTGATCTGGAGACCGGCCATGTGGTGGCACTGCATTTTGCCGGGATTGCAAGGCGGGAGAATTACGCCGTACCGGCGTCGGAACTCGTCCGAGATCCCCATATTGTCAAAGCAGGCGTGACATTCGCACCCGCAGCCCTCACACCGAAGACGAACCCGTGGAAGCATTTGTGGCGCGAAGCAGATGGGGTCGAAACCGTCGGGATACCAGCGGCTGCAGTAAAGCCGCCCGCCGATGGGGCGACAACAAGCACTGTTCTGAATGTGCGTACCGGGGTCGGCGCAGATGGCGCCGAGTTAAAGCTCAATGTACCCGTCAGGATGACGATCGGGTTCGATCTTGCTAGCGACACCCAAACATCAAGCGCAGGAGATGATGACGCACCTGAGATCACCGAGCGCAAGGTCGAACCTGTCCACGACAGAGATTATTCTGGCCGGATGGGGTATGACCGGGAGTTCCTTGGGATCCACGTCGCGATGCCGATCGCGACCAACGACGATGACCTTTCAGAACTCCAGGACGGCTCGACGGAACTCCGCTACAACAATTTTTCGCTGATCCAAAACGCCGGGCGGCGGCTCGCCCAGATCACGGCCGCCTGCGTTGACGCAAGCCTGGAAGCCAAGGAGCCCGAGCCCGGCTTCACCTATACGCGCGAGGAGCTGAATGGGTTCACCGGCAGATGGGACCGGGAGAAATGGTTCCTCGACCCGCGCATCCCGGCTGCCCATCAACTGCCTGACAAGTTTTACAATGACGACCGCACTGCTTTTGATAAGGGCCATCTGGTGCGCCGGGAGGCCGTCGCCTTCGGATCCACCTTCGAGGAAGTGCAGCTTGCCAATGGCGATTCATTCCATTCCACCAATTGCTCTCCGCAGGTGAAAGGCTTCAACCGTTCCAATTTGAGCGGTATCTGGGGCAAACTTGAAAACGATGTCCTGGAGTCAGCCGAGACAACGCGCTGCGTGGTGTTTAGCGGGCCGGTCTTCGATGACGCTGACCGCGATTTCCACGGGCGCGATCTCGATGGCGATACGGTCGTCAAGATCCCAGCGAAATACTGGAAGATGATTGTCACCCGGGAAGGAGACGATCTGAAGACCCATGCTTATGTGATGGAACAGGATCTGAGCGACGTCGACTTTGAGTTCGCCAAGGCTGGAGAGTGGACCCATCACGAGGTCACGCCACAAGCACTCGAAGTCATGCTCGGCAATGTCACCTTCCCTCACCTTCTTGATGGCAGCGGCAAAATGAGCGCCGATGAATGGCGCGAATTGGTTAGCGACCCGGAAACCAGTGAAGAAGAGATCATGGAGGTATCCGTCATTCTGCCCGGCACCGGGGCGTTCGACTTCCGCATCGCGCCGGATCCGGATCTCGTACACCTGCCACCGGGCACAGCGGAGACTGAAAACGCCATGGCCGTTGGAAACGACCTTGCGCGCGCCCGCCGCGCGGCGTCTTTCAAAATCAGAACAGGGCTCGGCAATAAGGACCCAGTTCTCGTGTCAGAGATGGACAGCTGGGGGCAATTCCCGATGCTGATCCGGGAGATCGTCGATCACCTCAACAAGGATTACCGCGTCTGGTCTGTTGGGGCTGCGGGGGACACGGCTCAAAACATGGTGCTCGGCCCGAAAGAGCCCGGCGCAACCGAATACATGATCGCGCTCAATGAAAGGCGTGACGATGTGAAGGGCTTCGTCTTCTCGGCCGCGGGCAACGACATCATCGGGGCCGATCCCAATACGGGCCGCCCGGTGTTAACCGATCTGATACGCCCGTTCAACGGGAACCCGCTCGATGTTCAAGGACACATCAACCACACTTTGCTCGACGAGAAGCTCACGTTCCTGCGCACGGTCTATTCAAAGGTGATCCGCGATATCCGCAGCGACCCAGACTTCAAGCAACTGCCGATCTTCATCCACGGTTACGACTATCCGTTCCCCTATCCTTGGGTAAATGATCATCGCAAGCCGAGATACGCCAAGAAGGACCAGTGGCTTGGCAAGCCGTTCTCGGAGCGGGATATCCATGACAAGACTTTGCGGCGCAACATCCTGATTCATATGATCGATGAACTCTATAAAATGCTCGGGGACTTTTCGGGTAACTCGCGCCGAACAAAAGTCTGGCTCGTCGACTGCCGCGGGGTGTTGCCAAAATTGACCGACTGGAACGACGAGATCCACGGCACGTCGCGGGGTTATCGAATGGTCACGGCAAAGTTCAAGGACGCATTAAAGGACGCGAGAGTTCGTTAAATGACCAGCGGATGAGACCCGCCGGAATGCCTGGCGGGTATCGTTGGTCTTTTCCGGGATCAGACCGTAATCTCAACCAGATCATCCATCGCATCATCGATGGTCGGGTAGAGAAACCTGTAGCCGGAAGCGAGAGTTCGCTTGGGCACAACGTTTTGCCCCTCCAGCAAAATGGAGGCCCGTTCCGAACCGATGACCGCCGTGATCAACCAGGATGGCATGGACCAGACCACCGGCCGCCGAAGGGCGCGGGCAAACGCTTCGACAAAAGCACGGTTGCTGACAATGTTTGGCGCGACGGCATTATAGCGCCCCGTCGCGTCCGACTTATCAAGCAAGTGGATCAGAATACCGGCCATGTCATCAATGTGGATCCACGGGAACGGCTGGACGCCTTTTCCGAAAGATGCGCCCATTCCAAGACAAAACGGCAAACGGATAATCGGCAGGACGCCACGGGTTCGGCCAATCCGCCAAAGGCGACTAAAAAAAGAGGTCCTCCGGACAGCTCCAAGAACGATCCCGATCCGAACGCGTACATGGCGGATACGGCTTGTGTCGAGGTGATCGGCGGCGTGCTCCCATCTGTCGACCAGTTCGGCTGGAAAATCGATCCCCATGGGCGCACTGTCTTCATCGAGTTCGGGATATCCCTCGCCCGGTTTCACATTGCGGGTGCCGTAGAAGCACTTGCCTGCCGTTGAAATGAAGACTGCCGGCGGGTTCGGATGGGCATTGATGGCATCAACCAGTGTCTGAGTTGTATCAACCCGAGAGCGGATGACCTCGTCGCGATAGGCATCGCTCCAGCGCCGGGTTGGCTGGAGAATATGCTCGCCAGCCAGATTCACGACCGCATCGCAATCGGGCAGACCTTCGGTTCTAAGAGTATCCCACGTGATCCTGCCGGGACCTGGCGTTCTGGAGATGATGGTTACCCTGTCACCGCGCTCGGACAGCGCTTTTGCAAGGGCTGACCCGATAAATCCGGTTCCTCCGCCAATGATGATATGCTTGCCGATACTGGACATGAGCGTCCTTCCAAATGCTCAAAAAAAATCAACTTCCAAAATCGAAATCTGAAAACAGGCTCGTTGAATGACCTGCATCCTCAACAAAATGGTGCAAGAAACATGTAAATGAAGGTTGTTTTCAAACGATAAAATGCAAGCCTATCGGCTGATTTAGCGACGTGAGTTCGGCCGTCTCATGTCGATCACAGCACTGTCTGCGCATGGAGGACCGTTTCGGAATGGCATAACGGACAGCCGATCCGGAGCATCTGCTAGCTCTAGGTAATGCTCTTTGTCGACGCGCTCTTTGAAAGCTCACGTTCCGCCTGTTCGAACCAGGCGACGACCTGCTGTCGATGGGGCTCGCCCCAGCTATCAACGAACTTCTTGGTATTGTAGTGCTTCGTATCGCGCAGTTCTGTCAGGCGCGCGTCCACATAATCCGACGTGAGCGGCACTTTGCAGATCTCGGTTATGCAATGCTTCCAGTCGTCGTAGGTGCGCAACGGCCTCATCAAAAAGCTTCCTCAATCTTGGCTGTTGGCCTGAGGTGCCAGCAACGCTGACCGGCTCAAAAGAGCGGACCACCAGCCAATTTCCAGCATTGGCATCTTGCAAAATGCGGTCACGCACTGCAAGTAGATTGATACTTTATAACATCACAAATGAGCAGCGGATCATGTCCCTAGAGGCCTCCAATGATAAACGCCTCCCTGTTGCTGTCCTCTCCGGCTTTCTCGGAGCTGGAAAAACAACGCTCCTCAACCATGTTCTCAACAATCGCGAAGGCCGGAAAGTCGCGTTAATTGTAAACGACATGTCCGAGGTCAATATAGACGCCGATCTCGTGCGGGACGGCGGTGCCGGTCTGTCGCGCACCGATGAAAAGCTCGTCGAAATGACGAATGGCTGTATCTGTTGCACGCTGCGTGACGATCTGCTCGAAGAAGTCCAGCGCCTCGCTGACGAGAAACGCTTCGATTATCTCCTGATTGAAAGTACCGGGATTTCGGAACCGCTGCCGGTCGCCGCGACCTTTGATTTCCGCGATGAGTACGATCATTCGTTGTCTGATTTCGCCCGTCTTGATGCGATGGTGACGGTGGTCGATGCGATCAACCTCCTTGAGGATTATGGCTCCGAAGACTTCCTGCGCGATCGCGGCGAGACAGCGGGAGACGAGGATGAGCGAACGCTCGTTGATCTACTCGTCGAGCA
This sequence comes from Pseudomonadota bacterium, assembly GCA_039180865.1. Lineage (GTDB taxonomy): Bacteria > Pseudomonadota > Alphaproteobacteria > Rhizobiales > JACESI01 > JBCDCU01. The sequence continues at coordinate 4,574 of JBCDCZ010000084.1, forward strand.
GATCGAGTTCGCCGATGTCGTTATTGTCAACAAGATCAGTGACATTTCTGCCGACCAGCGGGAAGAGGTTCTAAGGGTGGTTCGCGGCCTGAACGCAGATGCCAAGATTGTTGAGACGGACTTCAGCAAAGCGCCGCTCGAAGCTATTCTCGACACCGGTCTTTACAGCGAAGAAAAGGCGGAAACCCATCCGCTCTGGATGAAAGAACTCTATGAGTTTGAAGATCATACGCCGGAAACCGAAGAATATGGTGTGCGCTCCTTCGTCTATCGCGCACGCCGTCCTTTTCATCCGGAAAAGTTGCACGCCCTTCTCAGCGACCGGTTCAAAGGTGTTTTTCGGGCGAAGGGCCACTTCTGGCTTGCCACCCGGCCCGAATGGCTCGCGGAATTATCGATTGCCGGAAAGGTAACCCGGACCGAGGGTCTTGGACGCTGGTGGGCCGCCGTCCCGAAGGAACGTTGGCCTCGTGACCCTGAATCGGTCGCTTTTGTCCGCAAGCACTGGAACTCCACCTGGGGTGACCGGCGGCAGGAAATCGTCTTTATCGGCGGATCGGGATTGGATGAAGAGGCAATCCGCGACAGCCTTGATCAATGCCTTCATGGCAGCAAAGCCACTGGGGTCTCGAAGGCACACGCCAAACTCGACGATCCCTTTCCGATCTGGGGGTGAGCAATATGGCCGCCTCCGCCTCTCTTAAATCCAGGAGAGGCAAGTTCTGACCGCATCGAAAGACGCAAACCAAGTTGAGCAAGTCGCCCATCATCAAGACTATTTCCGTTGGCGCCACGATCATCTTGAAGCACTCTCCATTCTGAAGCGTGCCGTGGCCGCAATCTTCCAATATCAGGCGCGCATTCTGGCCCACGAAGCTGAGATCTCTTAGCATGAAGAGCAAATGGCGTGTGGGGAAGAAGCAAAACCCGGCGAGCATGCTCATTTTGCGAAAGAGCACAGCCACGAACACAATGATGCGCTTTTATTCGCAATAAGGGCTCTGGAGCCGCATCTCAGACGTGCGACGTAACGGCTTTACATCGTCAAGGAGGAGCCGGGTAACGCGCTCTTCCCCCCCTGCTGAGGGGCAGCTTTTCCGGTTTGCGATTCCGTCGCCTTTTTATGGCGACTAAGGACCGAGCCTGCCTTTACGCGGCTGCACGGGCTTCGACCCGCTTTCCGATATACATTTGTGTGAGACGCTGCGCTTCCGCCCGGCGTTCGTTCGGGGCTTCATGGTCATCCATCAATGCCGTGTCGAAGGCGCTCCGCAGACGGTTGAGCTGAACCGCAACAGCATGACGCACATCGTCGTCGGTTCCGGCGGCACCCGCTGCAGAATTGCACAAGAGACACCCCCGCGTTTCATCCGGCGAGATAAGGTCGAAGAAGCGTCTGATGCGCTCCCGACCTGTGCCCTCTACTCCGGTCAGAATGGCAATGCCCGGATCGACAAAGAGCGTCACATAGCGATCGAACGCTTTCAGGAAGAGTTCCTTTTTTGAACCGAACTCCTGATAAAGCGACCCACGCTGAATGCCCATGGCCTCTTGCAGGGTAGCCAGGCTCGCCAGATCATAGCCGTCCCGCCAAAAGACATGCATGGCAGCTTCGAGGGCTTTTTCCGGATCGAATGTATAGGGACGGGCCATGGGTGCTTTCTGCTTGCGATTGATGCGTATGGGAGGACGATGACCGCGGAAAAGGTGCGCCCTTGCCGTTATGGCTTAAGCTCTGACCGGTCGATCAACAACTCACGAAAGCGTGTTCAAAACATTGTTGATCATTCAGTCATCAATTTGTACTCTATCCCTGTTCCTCGGAAAATCACAATCAGAGGGAACGTCACAAGGCACGTGAATTTCAGATGATACCGTCTCGGCGGAGATCGAGGTTTCGCAACCGGACACCCGGCTCGAAACGCTCAGCGAGCTTTTCGAACCAACCCAAACCCCACACTCTTGAAATGGAGATGAAGACATGAAGAAGACACTCGTTGCTCTAAGCATGGCGCTTGCACTCACCGCTTCCGCCCCAGCTCTCGCCTACGACATTACGTCAACGGCTCCGGTGAATGTCAGCGCGGCCAAGATCGCGCTTAAAAGCTATGATCCTGTCGCCTATTTCACAGTGGGCAAGCCGGTTCTCGGTTCCGAGCAGTTTGCAACCGAGCATGAGGGTGCGATCTACCGGTTCTCCTCTGTCGAAAACCTCGCAACCTTTAAAGCCGATCCTGCCAAATATGCGCCGCAGCACGGCGGTTTCTGCCGCATGGGCGTCGCGCTCGGCAAAAAGCTTGACGGCGACCCCACCCTCTTCCGCGTTGATAACGGCAAGCTCTCGGTCTATTCCTACCCAGCCGCTTTGAAAGGCTATAGCGCAGACGTTGCCGGTCATGGCGCTAATGCTGATCAGAACTGGCCGGGCATCAAGAACACCGCACCAAAAGACCTATAAGGTTTCAAACAAATTTTAAGATGCGAGCTTGCCCCGGTGCCTTTAATCGGTTCGGGGCAAGCTCTTTTGTCAAAGCTTGTCGGCAAGGCAATCGAAGACAAGCCTTATGCGGCGGCTGGTTTTAAGTTCGCTGTGGGTGACGAGCCAGGTAGGCAGCTTGAAAGCGTCCATGTCGCTCAGTACGGGAATAAGATCCGGGCATTTCTCTCCCGTTCTTTCGGACAGGATTGCCAGGCCCAGACCGTTTCGCACCATTTCCAAAGCAACCAACTGCGAGGATGACGTGAAACGAAAGTTTTTCCGCGTAAGGTCGAGGCCTGCTGGCAGCAAATAGCCGAGCATTCTGTCCGCTTCGACGAAGCTGACGATTTGATGGGACGAGAGATTGCGCCTTGTCGGATCCCCCTCTGTTTCAAGATAGGCCGCACTCGCGAAAAAGCGCATGCTTTCATCGCGAACGCGTTTTGCGTAAAGGTTCGGTTGCTCCGGGCGGGCATGGCGAACGGCGATATCCGCTTCGCGCCGCACGAGGTCTCTGACGCCGTTATCCGCAACGACATCAATCGCTAGGAATGGTGCTTGTTTATCGATCTCCTTTACGATCTCAGGCAAAACGTGGGCTGACATCAACTCCGAGGCTGTGATCCGGACCTGCCCCTCAACCGATTGGGATTGGCCCATGGCCGAGAGGGAAACCATATCCGCACCGCGCGCCATTGCGCGCACATGATCAAGCAATTCGATGCCGAATTCAGTGAGAGTCATCGACCGTCCGGTCCGTTCGAACAAGGTGGCATTGAGCGACGCCTCGAGCGCACTCATCTGGCGGCTGACGGTCGGTTGTGTCTGGCCAAGCACACGTGCGGCGCCTGACAAAGAGCCTTCATCGGCAACGGCGAGGAACGTCTTGGCATGGTCCCAGTCGAAATTCATGGCCTCGATATAGATGTTTTTTGCATATCGAGACAACAGATATTCTCAATTTATCATCGATATCCGTATGGATTAAATCTGCCTTCGATAGTGCAAGCTGAGCCGCTGCGGCGGCCTCGAAGAACATCAAAGGCGGAAAAATGAAGCTTGTTGTTTTGGGTGCGAACGGCGGCACCGGACACCTGGTCGTGCGCGAAGCACTGACGCGAGGTGATAGGGTGACAGCAATTGTGCGGGCGCACGCGAAGCGACCTTCGATCAAGCACAGTCAGTTGACTATCGCCGTCGGCGATCCCTGCGATCCGAAGTTTCTGGCGACAGTTTTCGAAGGCCAGGACGCAGTGATTTCAACGCTTGGCGGAAGACGCCCCACCCGACTTGCAACATCAGTCTATTGGAGATCTGCTGACGCCATTGTAGAGGCTGCCCAGACCGCCAACCTGAGACACGTTGCCGTCACATCGAGCGCATTGCTTTTTCCGCGCAAGCTTCTTTTCGATAAGTGTCTTGCAACCCTGGTCCGCCCTGTTCTTGAGAGTGCGACGCGCATGGAAGAAACGCTGGGCCGTACAGACCTTGATGTGATTGTCGCACGATGCGGTTTTCTGACGAACGCAGATGACGCGAGATACCGCGCCGAACCTGGATCCTTGCCTTTGAATGGCTCATCCGTCTCACGTCTGGCACTCGCCCGGTTCTTGACGGACGCCGTCCGTGAACCGGGATCCGGCACCCAAATCTATGGTGTTGCCGGCCCGATGCCGTCGGTGTCTTGAAAGGCGAGAGGCGCGTGGCTAAGGTCCCGGAGCGATGGACGCCTTCCAAGTCGCCATTGTCGGACCGTCTCATCTGCATGGGCATTCAATTCACATGACTGATAGCCGCAAGACTTACGACGTCGCTGTCATCGGGATTGGCATGATGGGAAGCGCCGCCGCACGGCATCTTGCAACGATGGGCGTAAGGGTTGCCCTCGTCGGGCCACCGGAACCGGAGACGAAGGCATCCCACAATGGCGCCTTCGCAAGCCATTATGACGAAGCGCGCATAACACGGAAGCTCGACAGCAAGAGCGACTGGTCCCGCCTGTCTGAAGCTTCCATCGCGCGCTATGCCGAGATCGCGAAGGCGGGCGGACAACCGTTTTATCATCCTGTCGGATCGATCATGGCCGGACCGGAAAAGGGTCCGCGCAGTGCCTTCATCCAAAACGCAATGCAGGTTGGAACGGAACGCAAAGTCGCGGTTGAAGAATTGCGCGGGGACCGGCTGCGCGCCGCGTTTCCATTCTTCGATTTTCCGGACGGGATTTTGGCGCTCTATGAACGAGGAGACGGCGGTTGGATCAATCCGCGTTGCCTTGTCACCGCGCAGATTTCGGCAGCAAGAAGCCTTGGTGCGTCGATCTACCGGCAGGAAGCGCGACGTATTGTGGAAGAACCGGACCATGTCAGGATCACCCTTGCCGACGGCACGGCGGTGCTCGCTCAGAAAGCAATCGTTGCTTGCGGGGCCTTTTCCAAGACGGAAGGCCTGCTGCCAGAGCCGCTCCCCTTGACCGTCTATGCACGGACAATCACGTTTTTCGAGCTACCCGATAAAGAGGTCGAGCGACTGTGGGATATGCCCTCGGTCGTCTATCGGCCGCCTGACATGCCCGGCGATCCCTACATTCTGCCTCCGGTGCCCTATCCCGACGGCAAAAGCTACATCAAACTCGGTGGCGATCCAGAAGACTTCGAACTTCAGACCGTGGATGAGATGAAAGACTGGTTTCAGGGAAACGGCAACGAAAAGGCTGGCTACTTCCTCCACGATCTCCTCCTCAACCTGATGCCGGACCTCACCTATACCTCGGTCTCCTATGGAAGCTGCGCAACGTCGTTTACCCCGTCTGGAAAGCCGCTCATCTATCCGCAGAGTGAAAGGCTGATTGCGTTGACCGGAGGAAACGGCGCAGGCGCCAAATGCGGCGACGAACTCGGCCGTCTCGGCGCGATCGTCGCCACTGGTGGTGACATTACGAACGAAGGCTATGACAGCGACTTCCGGCCTTGAAGGAGGCTGCACGTCTTTTCGTTTTCAGCGGGAGAGCGAGACACTTACCTCCTGCTCAACTTGGCCGGGCTCAATAAACCCAACAAAAACGAGCAAAGTCTAAACCGTCACACTAGAAAATCGTCCTGCCCCAAAGATAGGTCAGCGACCTGGACAAGTTCGAATTGAACCGAGTCCGCAATGACCGTGCCGACCGCGTCTACCGCATCGAAACTGACGAAGAACTCTTCTCCCGCTTCCACGTCAACGGCACCCAACGTTGCCCAGGGACCGGTCGCATTGCGCATGTCCAGATCTTCAAACACGAAGACATCGTCGCTTGTGCCATATGTGATGTCGTTTGATAGCGTATGGCCGGAATGAGCCTGCCCGCCGACGTCGCGGATTGTTCTGATCGACACCTCATAGGTTCCCGCAGTGATAGCCGTTGCCGAATAAGTAATGTCGGCGTCGCTTCCCCCTTCGGCGAAAAGAAAGTTGCTGCCAAGGAAATTACCGGGAAAACCTGCGCCCGCATCCTGCCAGGCGCCGGACAGTTCGGCTTCGTCATTGTCGACAATGATCAACCTGTCCGCGAAAAAAGATGCGTCAAAGGCCGAATACCCATCCGACCTCCAGATTTCTTTGAGATTTCCCTCCCGTGTCACGCCGTCCCGTGTTTCACGGACAAGATCAAACCCTTGCGAAAAGGTCGAACCCTCGACGATTGATGTGAAGAAACTCGCATCTTCGGTGATGAACCGGGGAATATCGAAGTCCACGAACCCGTTGTGATAAGAGCCCAGAAGCTCGGTCGCTCCGCCATTAATCGTTTTGACAACCGTTCCGGCTCCCTCGGTTTTAAGGCCGAGGATCCAGGCCGTTGCACCATCATTAAAGACCTTTGCCTCCAGACCATTGGATGCGTTGTCGCCCTCAACGTTCAATTGCCGGGCCCAGGCGTTTTGATCGTGAAGATTGATTGCGCGCGCGACCACATTGGCGAAAAAGACGTCGCCCTGATCGCTGTCCGCAACGGCGTGGTAATCGAAAGCCGTGAAGTCACGAAGGGTCAAAGTGCGGTCACTGTCATGCTCGATCTGTGTGATGTCCTGCGTGAAGACCGTTCTGAAACCCTCAATGATGACGCTATCCGATGTGCCGTCCGCTATTGTGAAAGTCCCGCCGGGTTCCAGCCATGAGCGGCCGAAGCCCAGGATCTGCTCCACGTCACCGCGCACAATGACGTCACCAATCGTCCAGTTACCGTCAGGAACATAGACGGTTGTTGCGCCGGAATCGATGGCCGCCTGGAACGCCGCAGTTGCATCTTCACCCTCAACAGCACCAAAATCGGTGATACTGACCCAGACGCCGTCACTTGTGTTCCAGTTCGCTTCCGGTGTCTCTTTAACTTCCAGACCTAAGCTCGTATCGGGGCTCTCAAAGAGCTGGAATGTTCCGCCGCGCGATCGCTCGAAGGCGCCATATCCAAAATACTCGTCCAACTCGACGTCAAATATGTGCCCGTTGCCGAAGAATGACGGGATCTGATTTTGGATGGTGAAATCAAAACCATTCGCAGTCAGATCGTTGGCATGAAGCTGCCAGTGGTTCCTCACTGCGGCCTGGCTCTCCACGGCCTCGTCCGTGGACGTGAACTCGCTATCAACGAGCACCATGCGGGATACACTCGCATTATAAATACCGGGTCCCGGCCCCTCATAGTCAATGTCGCGCAGGAAGGAGACGTGAGACAAGCTGCTCGTGATGCCAAAATCCTGACCGCGCAATGTGATGTCTTCGAGCGTGACGCTGTTGACCTGAAAGGCCATCGCGATCCCCGTCTCGAACCCTTCGATTGTCACGCCTTCAATCAGCGCCGGGCCGAACTCCGACTGCCCCACAAGGTCCAGTCCGATGTTGCCGCCTTCACCTGATTTGATGGTTACGTTGCGTATGGCCGCCTGATTGTTCCCGGCAAAGGTTATACCGGTCGCGTTGGTGTTGCCTGTACCGATATCGAAGGTGAGATCCAAAATCCGGTTGTCGAATGCCTGTGCAACACCACCTGGATAGTCGAGGATCGGCCCCTCATGGTCGAGGCCATCTGCGAGCTTGAAGATCGTCCCTTCTTCGCTCTGACCTCTGATCGTCACGAATGACGGCACAGTCGTTCCAAGGCCCGGCGAGAGCGAAATCGTGTCTGAGATGTCGTAGATGCCATCTTCGAAATAGAAGGTTGCGCGGCTGCCGACTTCATCCAACAAAGCCTGGATCGCGGCTGTGTCATCTATTCCATCGTCAGCTATGATGCCATGATCCGCCACATCGATGACATTGGAAGCGTCCGGAGGCACGAAACCGCTTTCAAATTCATCGAAACGGATCACGTCATTGGTAATGTCGAGCACATCGGTGTTGGATAAGCGAATTGTTGTCTCATCGAGTGTGATGATTGTGCTTGATCCGTCGGCTTCGATTGCAAGGTCTGCGAAGCCCGAGTCGGTGTTCTCAAAAACGATCAAATCAGTACCGACCAGAAAATCGGTGATCCGGTCGTTTCCCGAGGTCCTGTCGAAGACAAAGATGTCGGCGCCCTCACCTCCGGTCAGCCGGTCATCGCCATCACCGCCGATAATTGTATCGTCGCCGGCGTCCCCCTTCAGAGAATCGTCACCAATACCTCCATCGAGCGTATCATTGCCCGCTTTACCTCGAATGTTGTCATTACCGTCTCCGCCACTCAAACGATCATTGCCGTCGCCACCGTCGAGATAATCGTCCCCGGCGCCTCCATTGATGACGTCGTCTCCGGCGCCGCTGCGTTGGTCATCATTGCCGTCGCCGCCAATCAGAGTGTCGTTGCCCTCACCTCCGTTTTGAGCGTCATCGCCCGAACCACCAATCAGCAAATCATTGCCGGTCCGCCCAAACTGGAGGGCACCCTCAGAAAGACCGGATGCGTCTATGGTGTCGTTGCCATCACCGCCATCAACGCGTTCGATACTGGTCGCGGCCTGGTCAATGAAGAAGTCGTCAGATGTTCTGAAAACAACGACGCGATCGTCCCCTTCGCCACCGTCGATGACTGTGTCGGCGGCATCCACATAAAAGGTATCGTTGCCAGCCCCTCCTCGGAGTTCGTCGGCGCCGTCACCACCATCAAGCCGGTCGTTCCCCTCACCGCCATTGAGGATATCATTGCCGCCTTCGCCGATAAGGACATCATCTCCGGCGTCACCATTCAGCGTATCGTTTCCGGACCCGCCGCGCTGGTTGTCATTGCCGCCACCGCCCGTAAGGCTGTCATCCCCTTCGCCGCCACGCTGTGTATCCGCACCTGTCCCACCAATCAGCGTATCGTTGCCGTCATTGCCGGATTGGAAGACACCGTCCAGAAGACCGGACGCATCGATTGTGTCGTTACCACCACCACCGTCAACGCGTTCGATGCTGGTTGCGGCCTGATCGATGGTCACACCGAGGGTGTCACGAATAATCGCCCGGTCAGATCCTTCGCCGCCGTCTATGACCGTGTCATTGCCATCGACATAGAGGGTGTCGTCTCCTACGCCGCCTCTCAGTTCATCGGCACCGTCACCGCCGGTCAGCCGGTCATTACCGTCGCCGCCATTCAGAATGTCATTGCCGTCTTCGCCAAGAAGCACATCATCCCCAGCGTTACCATTCAGCGTATCGTTTCCGGCCCCACCGCGCTGGTTGTCATTGCCATCACCGCCGGTAAGGCTGTCATCCCCCTCTCCGCCGCGTTGTGTATCCGCGCCAGCACCACCGATCAGTGTATCGTTGCCGTCATTGCCGGACTGATTGACGCCCTCAGTCGTGCCGGATCCGTCGATTGTGTCGTTGCCATCACCGCCGTCAACGCGTTCGATGTTGGTTGCGGCCTGATCGATGGTCACACCGAGGGCGCCTCGGATAACAGCCCGGTCAAATCCTTCACCGCCATCTATGACCGTGTCCTCGGCATCGATGTAGAGGGTGTCGTCGCCTGCGCCGCCTCCGAGTTCGTCGGCGCCTTCGCCGCCGGTCAGCCGATCGTTACCGTCACCGCCGTCGATCGCATCATCTCCGGCAAGACCGTCAATACGATCATCTTCTTCAGACCCATTGAGTACGTCGTCGCCAGCAGTACCTTTGATATTCATCGCCGCATCCCCCGAATTTCAGCAAAAGAAAAAGAATAACGGACGATATTTGTCTGTCCTTTCGGAATTATGGTGAGCACTGCCATATTCATGGCTTTATTGTCGCAACTCGTATTTCACCTCATATTGATAAATACCTATTTTGCCGAGTAATTAGGCAGTTTTACACCAATCTTCAAATATTTGTTTTGGCTGTTAAGAATGCTTTACTGAAGACATACGTTCTGGCTGCCCGGATTCGGTGGTTGGCGCCTCAGTAAGATGTAGTTCAGATGTGGTGGAGGATTCGGCGCACGTCATCTTATGGCGCTCGCAACGACACCAATTCAGACGAGCGTGGGCGAACGGAAAACGCTCCTAAGAGCCGTTTCCAACTCCGCCTGTTGTCGCTTTCTTGTCAAAGGACAGGCACGCGGGCAGACGGCGGGGTTGAGCGCGAGCGCCCGGTGCGCATCTTGCCGTCGATCATCACCGCCGCAATACCCGGTATATTGCCCATGGCCATGGCGCCCAGAACGTCATCACCTTCCGATCCGCCGGGACGGTCCATGAACACAAGATCCGCCGGGCGTCCCTCAGCGACGATACCCTGTGAGAGGCCGCGCCGCCTGGAAACGTTGCCGCTGCCGCAGCACCATGCCTTTTCAGCCGGAAGCCCGCCGAAACTTGCAAGAAGTGTTACCATCCTAACCATACCATTCGGCTGAACGCCGGAGCCCGCAGGCGCATCGGTTCCAATCAGGAAATCGGCAATCCGGTCCTCTGCCATTGCACCCTCGAGAGCGACGATTGCGGATTTTTCGTTGCCGTTATGAACGGCCTCAAGCGCACCTCTGGCGTTCCGGCAGAGGTCACGGATCGCGTCGTGTGGGATCGACGTCGGACCGCCATTGATGTGGCTCACGACATCGGGCTGCGCCTCCAGGACGTCGTCTGCCGTGACATGGTGGGAGCCTGCAATCGACGGGCCGCCGGTATGCATGATCGTCTCAATGCCAAGGTCCCGGCACCAGCCTGTGACGCGGGCAGCGTCCGGCGCCTTGGCAACAGTGCCAAGGCCGATCTCGCCAATATGGCGAATGCCCGCCGCCTTGAGCTCAGCGTAGAAGTCGCGGTCAAAGTCGAGTTCCGGCACCGGCGCACCGGCAATCACCTTGGCCCCGGCGGAGCGGAAATTGGAAAAGCAGCGTTGCGCCACCATGGCGAGCGCTTTGACGCCTTCCGCATCCTTCGGGCGGCCCGGCAGATGCACCTCGCCCGCAGAGACAAAGCTTGTGACACCACCGTTCACGTTCATTTCGATCCAACCGATCTGGTTCTGGCGCGGCGTCCAATCGCCAAAGACCGGATGGCAATGGCCATCGATGAGACCCGGTGCGACGGCGCAGCCAGCAGCATCGATCGTGCGGTCGGCATCGGCCTCCGCGAAACCCGCAATCAAGCCGTCCTCGATCAAAAGGCAGTCGCTGTCGGCCAAAGGTTTGTCCAGATCCCCGGTCAGAAGCCTGCCGATATTGCGGATTAGTGTGCGGCCTTTTTCCGGCATGTCTTTCGGTGCGTCCGCCATCTGATCCCCCTTCACATTGTATGCTCTTGATGCCACCCGCTATCGTGGCCGCACGTGGTTGAACCCGCAGCCTGCCCCAGCGAATGGTAGCCTAGCA
>JBCDCZ010000085.1:0-15760 GCA_039180865.1 Pseudomonadota bacterium
CGAAAAATTCGCCCGTGCGGTTTGGCCCTGCCAGCGCCGTATCCGGATGCCTCAGTCGTATGGTCGGTGCCAGGCTCATAAAAGCCTTTGGGGACCTCTCCTTAAGGGGTTAACCCATCCGATTAAGGTTCGGATAGCTCATTGGTAGAGCACTAGACTTCTAATCTAGCGGTCGTGGGTTCGATTCCCACTCCAACACCACCTGAACAGTGGTCAATCAACAACGGTTCGGATGCCGGGTTGCCGACGATGATGGTTGTGCGCAATTTCGCGCTGATTTTTGTCCGACGCCCTGATGTCTTGCCGGTCCTCAGTGACAGTCCGGACTGACCCGGTCTCGAAAAGCGCGGTTTTCGAACGGTGCCGATCGAACCGGAATACGAAGGCTCCCTCCTCAGGATCCGCCGGCCCTCTTGCCGGCATCCGGATCGCATTTTTTGCCTTTGCCATTCCAGCAAGGGCGAATCCGCAACGCCTTTGGCAAACGTTGGCGGACAATTCCACGCCAAGACGAAAGGAACAGCCGTGACATAGCCACGACGAAAAGGAGCAATGAAGATGATGATTTTGAACCCACTTATCGGACGCACGCGTGTGCGTATCAATGAAAACGAACGGGCCCTCCACCTTTGGAAAGGCCAGCTTGAGGGCGTATTGATGCCGGGTGAACATTGGCTTGCGAGCCGGAATGGTGCCTTGCAGATCGAGCGTCATAGCTTGTCACGCCCGCGGTTCACGTCCGATTTCGAGAAGGCTCTCTTCGACAAGCTCCCGGACGTTGCGGCGAAACACTTCATGGTCATCCGTACCGGTCTCACTGAAGTTGCGGTGATTGAGCGGGACGGGGCGGTTTATGAGGTTGTCGGACCGGACAGCAAACGGATTTTCTGGCGGGATGCCGGGCCCTGGACATACGAAGTCTTCGACGTTGCCCAGGATCCAACCATGCGCCCGGATGTCTTGCGTCGGCTCGGTAATGGCCGGTCTATCGCGCTGGCCAATGTGATCATAGTCGGTGACGGTGAAGCGGGGCTCCTGTTCTTTGAAGGGGCTTTCAAGCGTCTTCTTAAACCTGGTGTTCATGCCTTCTGGTCTCCGGGCCGGGTCATCCAGCACAAGCTGGTCGATTTGAAGCGCCAGTCTCTCGACGTCACAGGGCAGGAGATCCTGACCCGTGACCGAGTGACGCTTCGGGTCAATATTGGCGCTGAATACCAGGTTACGGACCCTGTAAAGGCGGTCACCGAAGTCAAAGATTTCAAGGATGCGCTCTATCGGGCGCTTCAGGTGGCTTTCCGCAAAATACTCGGTGCGAAAACGCTCGATCAGGTGCTTGAACAGAAAGTGGCTCTTGACGCTGATGTTCTGGCTGATGTGAAGGCCAAAATGGCTGCGATCGGCCTTGAGGTCAGCGACATCAACCTGAAGGATGTCATCCTGCCTGGCGACATGCGGGAAATCCTGAACCAGGTCGTTGCCGCAGAGAAAGAGGCAGAGGCCAACGTGATCCGTCGGCGTGAGGAAACGAATGCAACGCGTTCGCTTCTGAACACGGCGAAGGTTATGGCGGATAATCCCGTCATGCTGCGTTTGAAAGAACTTGAAGCGCTGGAGACTGTTGCGAACCGGGTCGATACGATTACGGTTCACTCCGGTACGGATGGCCTTTTGAACGATCTTGTAAAACTGCGATAACAGGGAGCGCGGCGGGAAACTGCCGCGCTCTTTTCTTTTTTGGGGATTGATAAGAAAAAAGCACCGGGAGATCCGATGCTCTTTCATTTTTCTGGCCTGTAGATAGCCGAGAGGATTTACTCTCTCTCAAGGTCATCGAGGACCTGATAATGCAAGGTCATGTTTTTGATGTCTCTTGCGACCTGGTCAGCATTGTAATCCGTAGGGTCAGCAAGCGGTGGGAGATCGTTCAATCCGGTTTTCGGATCAGCAGAATGGAGGATGTCTTCCTGGATCGCCTTGAGATACTCCGGGTTGGTTTTGATACGGCCAACCGAGTCGACATTCATCATTTTCACGACCTCGGTGCGGCTTTTTCCGAGTGCGGAAATTAGGTCGCGTTTCGCGTCATGGACATCCTGATCGTTTCCATTGTCTTTCGCTTCCTGATAGTTCGCGAGTGCAAGCTTCGCCTCCTGGCGGGTTGCGTATGAAACATTCACTTCGAATTTGAGGCCGCTTTCATTGGGGTTGGTGACATAATCCAGCATTGTCTTCTCAAGCTGATCGCTTGGAAATTCACTCAGACGCTCATTTGGAAAACTGTCTGGAGCTTTCATGAACTCGTTCATCGGCATGCTGCTGAACTTAGAAATGAAACATGTATTTTCGGGTGAGAACTCCTTCATTGTATGTTGGAGGAGCATCAATCGTGCTTTCGGCAGGTTGTCGATAACCTTGAGTGAGTTTTTGGCGTAGCTTTGAACAGTTTCTTTGAACTCAAGATTATTAATCAGTCCCTTGATTTCGCTGTCTGAGACCATTGAGGACCAACCGCCTGTACGGGTGGCTGTTGAAACATTGTCAGCTTTCCAGCTTTCGAATGTCTTCAGACCTTCATTGCCAAACTTCTGCGTCACAAATTCCTTGAGGCTCTCAAGCTGCTTTGATTGCGCGCTCGTTGCCTGACCGGTCATGTTCAGCCAGAGCGACTTGAGCGCACCGACTCCTTGCGGCGGGCCCTTGGCCTGTGCATCATTAACTTGGGGTTGGGTGTTGACCGCTCCGATCGCGCCGAGTTCAGCCATTGTTGGTCTCCATGGTTTCCGCGGGAGTGGTGCGTTCCGCCGCGCATCTGTCCACCCGCTTCTAGATCGTCATTGTTTGTTTGGACATAACCCGCGTCAAGTAAGCGGGCTGTCATGTAAGTGACATATGATGCCAAGAAGGAGACGTTTGTTTGTAGAGGTTTACCTCAATCCCGCGCGTATCAGCGCTTCTCTATCGGGAATATGACTATGATTGAGCGATGGACCACAGCGTTTTTCCTTTCCGAGAGCTTTTGGGGCGCACTAGAAGTAAAAGAGCACCGGGAGATCCGATGCTCTTTCATTGCATTCGTTCATGACGTTGGCAGGGCGCGCTATGCGCCAGCCCGATTACTCATGCGCCAGCTCGTTCATGATTTGATTATGAAGCATCTGGTCTTTCAAGCTCTTCGCGATGCTATCCATAGAATAGTCCGTTGGATCGCCAAGCGGTGGAAGGTTGCCGGCGCCCTGAAGATCATCAGCATTCTGTAGGTCCATTTGAATGGCCTCGAGATATTCCGGATCTTTGATTGCGCGGGTCAATGAATCGCTTTTCATCAGTTTAACAATGTCGGTGCGGCATTGTCCAAGTGCGGAAATCATATCGCGTTTTGCTTCCGTAAGCTGCTGGTCGTCTCCATTGCTTTTGGCTTCCTGGTAGTTCGCCAGGGCTTGCTTCGCGAACATGCGGGTTTCGTAGGAAACGTTCACTTCAAACTTCACGTTCTGGTCGGGGTTCGTCACATAGTCGAGCATCGTCTTTTCGAGCTGATCCATTGGAAACTCATTCAGACGATTGTCCGGAAAGTTATCCGGCGCTTTCTGGAACTCTGTCATGGGTATGTTGTTAAATTTGGCCACGAAGCATGTGTTCTCTATCGCAAATTCTTTCGCCGTGTGTTTCAGCAGAGCCAATCGTGCCGTTGGCATGCTGTCAGTTATCGTGATCGGGTCTTTGCCCAAGTTGTTGACAGTTACAGAGAACTCTTTTTCGTACTTGATCGTGTCGATCAGAGTCTTGATGTCGCTGTCGGATGCCATTGAGGACCAACCACCCGTCTTTGTGGCAGTGCTGACGTTGCTGGCTTTCCAGCTTTCAAATGTCTTCAAACCTTTATCGCCGAACTTGTCGCTGACGTAATCCTTCAGGCTTTCAAGCTGCTTGGATTGCTCGCTGGTTGCCTGGCCTGTCATGTTGAGCCAAAGCGATTTGAGGCCGCCGACCCCTTGGGGCGGGCCCTTCTGCTGATTGTCGTTGATTTGGGGCTGGGGGGTTACCGTTCCGACTGCGCCGAGTTCAGACATTATCGTGCTCCATGAATTTTACCGGGACGGCGCGTTACCTCGCGCGTATTCGTTGCCCCGTTTGTTGCGCCAATGTTTGCCTGAAGGTAACGCAGGCCGAAAAGGCGAAGTGTCATGAACATGACATATGGGATCAGTTTTTTTTTAAGAGACCGGTCAGCCGCGGATTTTCATGGAGCTCGATACCCGCCTTGGCGCGGCGGATAACCGCCACGCCGTCTCGTTGTTTGGGTGCTAGATCAGGCCGCCATCGCGCAGGGCGTCTTTCAGAACATGGTACCGGCTGAGGTCCTCGATACCCTGATCAATTTGGTTGACATCAAGTGTGGTCGGGTCGCCGAATGCAGGAACATTGCCGATGTTATCCGGATCACCGAAGTTGCGGAGATCCTGATCGATTGCCTCAAAGAAGAGCGGGCCCTGAACCGGATCACTCCTGAGGCGATGCAACGTATCCGAGTTGACCAAATTCTTGATCTCAATGCGGCAGTCATCAAGAGCGTCAATGAGGTTGCGTTTGGCGGCGTTGATTTGCGCCTGATTGCCACCGGCCAAAGCCTGGTCGAAAGCGTCATAAGCCAATTGTGCGTCATGACGGGTATCGTATGGCAAATTGAGTGCGAAGGCGGGATCATTGCCGTTTGCCGTAGAAACATAATCCATCATCATTTGCCTTAGGGTGTTGTCCGGGAACTCATTCAAACGGGCATCCGGGAAATTGCCTGGTGCGGCCTGGAATTCCTGCAAAGGCATCGAATTGAATTTCGAAAGGAAGGTGACGTTTTGCTCACTGAATTCGCTCATCACGTGCTTCAAAAGGATCAACCGTGCCTTCGGCATACTGCTCACAATGTCTACACTCGATTGAGACAACTCCTGGACGCGCTCATTGGTTTCCAAGTCGCTGATCAATCCTCTGATCTCGCTGGTTGAGAGAACCGTCGACCAATGCCCACCGTCCCTCGAAGCGGTCTTCACATGGTCTGCCTGCCAGTTGTCCAGGAATTTCAAGCCTTCATAGCCGAACCGATTGTCGACATAATCCCGCAAGGAAGAGAGCTGTTTCGACTGGGTGCTGGTTGCCTGCCCGGTCATGTTCAACCAAACCGATTTCAGTGTGCCGACACCCTTCGGAGGGGTTGCGGGTGCGGTGTCAGCGGTTTGTACCTGGCGTGCTGCGCTAGTGATCGATGCGATTTCAGACATTTTCAATCTCCATTCTTGTGCGGCGGTGAGCGGCCTCTGGTGAGACAGCAGCGGCGTTGGAATGGAGAATGCTTGTTGGGGGCGATCCTGTCTGTGAACGCGTTCACATGCTCGGCCGGAAGAAGCGTTCTGGGAGAGCCAAACAGCGTTTGGGTTCTGGTCGAGCCCTAGAAGGTGAGCGATCAGGGAATGGCGTTGGAATTTTCCTCGCCAGCCGGTTTCGCTTCACTGATCGGGTAAAAAGTAATGCGGGACGAACCGTGCATCGTCGGTCGTTACCGGGCCATCGTCCTCCCGGATCGTGAGACCGGAGGGTTTGTCGGAACCGCGGCGTTCCGGTTCTTCGGGATCATCATTCACCCCACCGATCAACCACACACCGACCATCGTGTGGACCGGCGCGCCGTCTTCGCTCGAAAAGGATGGTAGAGGGGCATAGGCCTGGCGCACAAATCCTTCCGCGCCATAGGGCCCCGTTTGATCGAGCCGTTGATCAGGCGTGACGATTGATACGTTCGCGCCCTCGCGACCGAAGATCGGTTTGCGAACATACGAGAAAAGCGTGGCCGCAGCCGGATCATCATCAAAGAATGCCGGCAGAAGGTTTGGATGCTCTGGTGCCATATCCCACAAGAGCGGCAGGAGCGCTTTGTTGGAAAGCACCATCTTCCATAGGGGTTCTATGAAGGTGCATTCGATATTGGGTATTGCGTCACCAAACGCGTCTTCTGCGATCATTTCCCACGGATAGAGTTTGAAGAGGACGTCAATCACTCTGTCATCGAGATCTGTGAGATAGCGGCCGCACTCTGAAAGGCCGATGTCCTCTACAAACACAAAGCCTGTCATGAGCCCCGCCTGTTCGGCGAGGTCTTGGAGATATTCCGTAGTCCCAAGATCTTCCGGAGTGTCTTTCGCGCAAGAAAAGTAGACGCGTTTGTCGAACAGGTCTCGCCTCGGATCGCTGAATGCTTTGATCAAATCCTCGTGGAGCGAGTTAAACTGATCGGCTTTTGAGAGCGCCCCTGTTGCTTCTAGCGCTTCCAACCGGTCCCATTGCGCGACCGCTGCCTCATAAAGCGTGGTCGGCGTATCGGCATTGAATTCCATCAGTTTGAAGTGGCCGTCATGACGGGTGAAATCCATCCGTCCGTAGAGGTTCTTTTCGCCACTTTCCCAGGATTTTATGATCGTCTCCCGCCATGTGACAGGAATGCGAAAGCGATCCATCAGAGCCACATCTGCAAGGACGCGGCCTACGGCCTCGTAGCAGAGATCATTCAGAGATTCGGCTGCATCGTAGAGTGCGTTGACGTCTTCTTCAGAGAGGCAATAAGCGGCGTGTTCTTCCCAGTATTTTTCGGCAAGCGCGGTGTCAGCGTTGACGGGGGTATGGAAGTCAAAACCCCGGCCCTCGACGAGGGATTGCCAGTTCTCGCGGGCGGGAACAGAAAGGCGTTTCATGACACAATCCTTCTTGTGTTGCCTCAGTCTCGGTCTTCCTTTGCTTGAATTAACCGCCGCGCGTTAATCCGAAGAATGAACGCCCGAAACCGCCTCGGCTTGCCGTGCGGGTTCTGCGCTCAGTTTCGCGGCGTTCCTGTGCTGCGAGCACTCCGCGCGCCGTCTTTGTCGTATTGATTGACGTTGTTTCCGGTCGGCTCCATGCAGCAGGCGTTACCGTGTAGCGGCCTGTGAGATCTGTGAGCATGAAAGGTTTATTACCTCCGGTCATAAAGCGGCCACTTGCCGTTTTGTAGACCGGCTGTGAACGGTACCGGCTCTGATCGTCAAAGGTCCGGCCGATCCAAAACCCTGCGAAGACCGGAGAATAGCGCGGCTCGTCGCTCTGTTCGATCTCGCATTGACCTTCGCCATGCGCCACTTCGCATTCTTCAAGGGTTTGAAATTTCGGGGAGACAGCCAAATGCTGGGCCAGCGCCTGGGCGCGACTTTCCTCACATCGTGCAACTTCTTCTTGCGGCCCAAATTTTTGATAGTGCATTTCGCATTTTTCAACGCTGTCGAAAAGGCCGGTTTCGATTGGCGTATTGTCGACTTCAGGTTGCTGCGAACAGGCTGCAAGCGCGAGTGCCGACAAGGAAACCATGGCGGCTCCAACCGGTTTGGCGCGCACTTTGCCCATTTTGACGAGATTTACGCTTTTTGATCGCGTGATTTTGTGACCCATGACCTGCCCCTGAAAATGAAATGCTTTCAAATCTGGGTAGAATATATGTGAGATCTCTTAAGCAGGCGTTCTTCAGAAAGGTAAGAAATATGTAAATGTCATGCAAAAGAGGGCGGTGCGATCAAGCCCGCGAAGGTGACCGGCGCGGCAATGGCGGGACCGCAGGCGGTGTAGGGCGCTTTGCCCGCAATGATGCCGCGAATTTGGCGATCGATTGCTGGTAGATCGTTGCAGCGTTCCAGGTTTTGATGACTTCGAAATTATGCGTGCCGGGCCCGTACGGTTCACCCGCTCTCCAGCCATGTCCCACAAGGTAATTGGCTGTGGACGCAAGAAGATCGGGCACCGATCTCACAAGATCGACTTTTCCATCCCTGTCGAAGTCGACTCCATAGGCGACATAGTTGGCTGCGAGAAATTGGGTCTGACCGATTTCACCGTGCCGCGCGCCGCGCAGTTCCGAGCGCGAGAGCCATCCCTGGTCAACGATTTTCAAGGCAGCGATCAGGTGCGGGCGGAAGAAATCCGGGCGACGGCAATCATGGGTCAATGTTGCAACCGACGTAATCACATCCCAGTCACCGGTGTATTTTCCAAAGGCGGTCTCCATGCCCCAGATCGTCACGACCACCTCGCGAGGGACGCCAAACCTCTTCTCAACGGCTGCAAAGGTTTGTGCGTGCTTGCGCAGTTTCCCGAGCGATGGACGCGTTAGACCGGTGGTGCGCAGTTTGTAAAACGCGTTGAAATCCTTCTTGAATGCCTTGCGCTGGATGCGGTCGAACCGGATAACTTCGCGGGAATATTGCGTTGATTTCAGCGCTTCGCGTCCGCGTTTTCCGATACCCTCCTGCTTGGCGATCTTGTCAAAGGCTTTCTTGAAGGCGGAAAATCCGTTGCCGTTGTTGCTGCATTGCAAGGCTAATGCCGGGGTGGAAAGCGTGACAACAAAACCAATGAGGGCGAGTTTCAAAGTCCGGTTCATTCCTGCACTCCCTTGAGGATGGCGGATTTCTGTCTTCGAATTGGCACTATGCTTCACGAAGGTGAACATAAGTTTGCGGTGAAAGGCCACAGAAAAATGCCTTCGACATTACGGACGCCATAGCGAGGTGGTCTTCCTGCTCCACAGGCGGTCTTTTCAATTTCCTAATCCCGTTCAAGGAGATGCTCCCACTCATTGTATCCGGCAGCGCTGAGCGCATCCACGGCTGCGCCAAATCCGGGTGCTTCGCGGTCCCGCCGAAACCGGGTCTGTCTTAGTCCAATGATGTGTTGGGAGGGCAAGTGGTTTTGTATTGCACCGGCAATTACGAGCGCCAGATACCAATCATAGGGCGGGTCGAAGCGTTCGGGCGTTGCGGCCTGATAGGTGCGCGTGTTGACGGTGCTGCCGTTTTCCAGGGAGACGATAAAGTCGTGATGCCTTTCATATCGCACAGGATCATTGGTTCTGTGTGTTCCTTCTGCCCGGTCCAGATGCGGCTGCTCGGCCTCATCTATTGCGTAGACAGCCCCTGCCACGACACTGCCAGGCCTCTTCCTGATGTTGCATTTACCGGAGAGGTCGATGCTGGATTTCGAAAAATCGAACCGATAATTGTCTGCGATGGCTCGACCGACGAGCTCAGCGCTCGGGCAGCGGGCCTTAAGGCGTTCGCCCAAAAGGTTTGATCCATATGCGAAATAGAAGAACTTCATCCACCGGATGCTAACCGCAAACCGTCAGATTTTTAAAGGCAAAGAAAAACGCCCGCGCGGGGCGGGCGTTGAAGATTGGCGACTTTATAGAGAGAGCCGACGGACCATTATGCGGCCCTGACCTCGGCCAGGAAGCTTCCAAGTTCGCCGACGAGGCGCTGCGATTGGGTCTTGAGTTCCTGTGTGGCCATGCGCAGACCTTCTGCAGCCACTTGCGAATTCCCGGCATCTTCGCCAATCACATTGATCTGGTTTTGGATGTCGCCGCTTCCTGTTGCTGCACTTCCGGCATTGCGTGCAATATCGCCGGTGACGAGTTGTTGTTCCTGCATGGTCGCTGAGACCTTTTTGGAGAATTCATCCACTTCGCTGATATTGTTCGAAATGGCCAGGATCGATTCTGCCGAATGTTTGGTCGCAGCCGATATTTCGGATACCTTGCTGTCAATCGTTTCGGTTGCCTTTGCCGTCTGCGCCGCGAGCGCCTTGACTTCGGTTGCGACCACAGCGAAGCCCTTGCCAGCCTCGCCGGCCCGTGCCGCTTCGATGGTGGCATTCAGCGCAAGCAGATTGGTTTGCTCGGCAATATCCTGAATGAGGGCCAGGACCGAGTTAATTTCATCCACAGAGGCTGATAGCGAAGACATCTCACCGGAGGCAGTCTTTGAAGCCGACACTGCGTTTTCAATGAGAGTACCGGTGCGCTGGACCTGTGTGCTGATTTCGGAAATCGAGCTGTCAAGCTCTTCGGTTGCACTTGCCACGGCGGACACACTTTCAGAAGCCGAAGAGACGGAACCCAGGGATTGATCAACCCGTTCTTTCGTTTGATGGGCAGCATCCGCCACGTTGACTACGAGATCATAAATGCTTGTCGAGGATGAATTGACGGCTTCAGCGATCGCGGAGACCTGCTCTTCGAAGCGATCTGCAAGCTTCAACATCTCGCAACGGCGGCGTTCTTCTGCTGCCTTGCGGTCTTCCGCGCGGCTCTGTTCCAGTTCCTTGACTTCCTGTGATTTTGTTCTGAACGTCTCGATGGACCGACACATTGCCCCGAGTTCATTTGTGCCTTGAATATTGGGGATCTCGGCGTCGAGATTTCCATTAGCAATCTCTGACAAAGATACGGTTGCCGATTTGACGGTGTTTACCGTTGCGCGGTTTAACAGGAAACTCACGCCGAACCCTGCGACCGTGCCGATGATCGCAATCATGAGGAAGAATTGCTGACTGCTTTCTCCGTTGCTTTTGAGAGCACCAACAATATCATTTGAGCGCACCGCGTCCGCGTCTTGAGCCTCGCGCATGAGACCGATGATGTTTTCAAAGCTTTCGTCGGTGTTGCCGAGCAGGGTAACTGCAATGGAAACGTCAATGGCGGCCATCTCGATGACACCAGCGACGGCCTCTTGATATGTCATCAATTGGTCATGAATTCCGGTAAGCCGGACATGCTGCGGGGATCCTTCAGGCACAGTGTCGACTGTCGATTTCACTTCATTGATGAGCGTGTCGATTGTCGAGGTCGCCTGATCGGAGATCTTCGTCAGTTTGTCGACGGACAAACCGCTGTTTGCCAGTGAAGCAAAACGAAAGATCCGGATTTGCGCATCGGTAAGCTTTTGTTTGAGTTCCGCGTATTTGATCATCGTCGGGATAATGTCATCCGAGACTCGCGCAAGAGCTTGCGAGCTCTCCTGTAGGCCGCGGTTTCCCATGAATGTGACAAGCATCAATGATGCGATGAGAATCACCAGGCCGATGAGGCTGGTTACGCCAATAGACACGTTGTTTATGATTTTCATTTCCCGACCCCAGGTGATGTGCGCGAAAAAGTCCCTGCCCGGGGAGGTGCGGGCAGGGATCAGTTCGTGGAGAGTTTCTTATTTTGGATGGATCCCAACGCCCACGAAGTAGTCGGAGCCAATGTTCTCAATGAACGCGCTCTTATCTTCGATCTTGTTTGAAACAGGGTTTGGCCATTTGTAATCGACCCAGCCGTCGCCACCTGCGGCCGCAAGCTTGATCATTTCCTTTACGAAGAACGTTCCCTCAGCATCTTTGATGCCGCTGATGTTCTTGCCGACAAGTGAAGGCTTCGCGCCGTGGGCGACGATGGTTCCGTCCATTTTGAACATGAAGGGATACAGGTCGCGGTCGACGAATTTCTTGGCCGTGACAGCCTCAAACGTCTTTTCAGTACCTTCCGCCTCGACCATGTCGATCACGGCATAAACCATTGTCTTCGCTTCTTCAGCTGTCCCGCCTTCAGAGGCATGGAGCGGGAGTACGCTCGCAGCGAAGAAAGCGCAGGCAAATGCCGCTTTCATGATTGTTTTTATCATATTTATCCTGCCTTTTTGTAGTGAAACGGGCTATTTCTGCAGCCCTGTGGCAGATTTAACTGTTGTTTTATTAAGATTGAGTTCACGTAAACTTTATTGCAGTAGTGATAAATCTTATAAGTTACATATGTTTTCTTATTTTTATTATAAAATACAAAAATAAATCATATTGGTAAGTCTAATAGATCAACATGGTGTTTTGAGTTGCGGCTTCGCGAGGCCAAATGGGGCTTTGGAAGGCGATAGGTAAAATCACGTTGCCATTGTGCATTAAGATGCACACCTTCCTTGCATCTCCGTTCCAAAACCATACATGCACCGGCAGCGCTATTCTGCGCAGTGAGACGGGGAAATCATGGTTCAATTTACTGTTAATGGCGAAGCGAAGACGGTCGACGTCGACGCTGACACGCCACTTTTGTGGGTTCTTCGCGATGAACTCCAGATGACGGGCACGAAATTCGGATGTGGTGTTGCGTCTTGTGGTGCCTGTACCGTTCACCTTGACGGTGTACCGGTTCGCTCATGTCAGACACCGGTCGAAAGTATCGAGGGTGCATCTATTACGACTATCGAGGGCATCGAAGGAAAAGCGGCAAGTGCGATCCAAACCGCCTGGGCGGAATTGAATGTTCCGCAGTGCGGATATTGCCAATCCGGGCAGATTATGTCTGCAAGTGCGCTGCTTTCCGAGAACGCAAAGCCCACCAATGATGATATTGATGCCGCTATGGAAGGCAACGTCTGTAGATGCGCGACCTATGTCCGCATCCGTGCCGCCATCCACCGCGCCGCCGAACTGATGGAGGCCTAGATGCTGCATTATCTGGAAAAACCGGTTGAGAGCGCACTGAAAAGCGCAAAACCGAGCCGTAGGACAATTTTGAAAGCCACCGCAGGGATTGCGGGCGGGCTCCTCATCGGGGCGATGCTTCCGCGTGGGACTGGCTTTGCCGAAGCGGCAAGTGCTGAAGACATGGTCACGCCGTTCGTCCACATCACCCCGGACAACACCGTGACCGTTATTTTGAAGCACCTTGACAAAGGGCAGGGGACAGCAACCGGCCTCGCAACGCTGGTCGCCGACGAACTCGATGCATCGGCCGAACAAGTGACAGTCGATTTCGCTCCGTCTGATGTCGAAGTCTACAAGAACCTCGCTTTTGGTATTCAAGGTACCGGCGGTTCGACGGCAATCGCCAATTCATTTGACCAGTATCGACGCGCTGGTGCGACCGCAAAAGCTCTGCTAATAGCTGCTGCAGCGAAGGAATGGGGCGTATCGGAGAGCGAGATCTCAATTGAAAACGGCGTGATTTCCGGTGCGGGCAAAAGTGCCACCTTCGGAGAGCTTGCCGGTAAAGCCGCGAAACTCCCGACACCGAACGACGTTACGTTGAAGACACCGAGCGAATGGAAGTATATCGGAAAGTCGTTCCCGCGTGTCGATATTCCGAAAAAGACAACCGGTTCGGTCGGTCTTTATGGAATGGATGTGCAGCTTGACGACATGGTTGTCGCCGTGACTGCGCGTCCGCCTCGCTTTGGCGGCAAAGTTAAAACCTTCGATGAGGCGGCTGCCAAAGAGGTCAAAGGTGTCATCGATGTGATTGCGATCCCGCAAGGGGTCACTGTGATTGCCGAAAACACATGGTCCGCTATCCAAGGCCGTGAAGCACTCGATATCGAATGGGATTTCGTTGAAGCAGAAAACCGCAGCAGTGACACGATCCTCTCAGAGTATCGTTCGCTTGCGAGTGAGAAGGGTATTGCCTCAAAGCAAAGCGGAGATGCGGCAGCAAAACTTGCATCCGCCAAGACCATCGTTGAAGCCGAATATGCCTTCCCATTCCTCAATCATGCACAAATGGAACCGCTTGACGTCGCCATTCTTTATGACGGTAAGCAGGCCACGTTCTGGACTGGATCGCAGCTCCAGACAATGGACCATCAGATCGGAGCTCAAGTCCTCGGTCTCGATCCTGCCAACGTGAAGATCAATACGCTCTGGGCGGGTGGATCTTTCGGTCGGCGAGCGATCTACGATAGTCATTACGTTGCAGAAGCGGCGATGATTGCCAAGACATGGGGCAAGGCCCAGCCGATCAAGCTTGTCTACACGCGCGAAGACGATGTCAAAGGCGGGTATTACCGTCCGATGGTCGTTCACAAAGTGAAAGCGGGTGTTGATGAAAACGGCGCAATTTCGGGCTGGCAGCACCGCATTGTCGGGCAGGGCATCCTGTTCGGTACTGCTTTCGAGGCCTATGCCGTAAAGAATGGTGTCGATAATTCACTCGTCGAAGGGGTTTCTGACACAACGTATGATCTTACTGATTTCGATGTGGATGTTCATCACCCCAAACTCGGTGTCCCGGTTCTGTGGTGGCGGGCTGTGGGGCACACCCACACCGCCTATGTGATGGAAACCATGATGGATGAGCTCGCCGTCGCTGCGGGTGAGGATCCAGTCTCGTTCCGTCTGAAACATCTTGCCAACGATCCTCGGCTTGCCGGGGTCCTGAAGCTTGCTGCAGAAAAAGCAGGGTGGTCGACACCCCCTCAGGAAGGGCGTCATCGAGGCGTTGCCGTCCATAAGAGCTTCAACTCCTATGTTGCGGAAATTGCCGAAGTCTCGATGCGGGATGATGACACCGTTAAGGTTGAAAAGGTTGTCTGCGCCGTCGATTGCGGGGTGCCGGTCAATCCGGACAATATTCGCGCGCAAATTGAAGGTGGGCTTGGATACGGTCTTTCTGCGATTTTGCGTGAGGAGGTAACGTTGACGGACGGTGAGGTCGATCAGTCGAACTATTATGACTATCTTCCACTCCGCATCACCGACATGCCGGACGTCGAGGTTCATATCGTTGCATCGAGCGAAGCGCCTACGGGCGTCGGGGAGCCAGGTACGCCGCCAATAGGTCCGGCTGTCGCAAACGCGGTCTATAAGGCGACCGGCCAACGTGTCCGCGATCTGCCTTTCGCAAAGCACGGCCTCGCCTGATTTTTTGAAATAGCAAGGCGGCCGCTCTTGAAAGGGCGGCCGTATCCTTATTCAGGCTGTGCGTAGTCCAGCCACGGTTGAACCTCATCGCCCAGCCTGATTTCACCCTCTTCCAGGACTTCCGCACATATACCACCATGCCCCCGCATGGCGTTGTATCCCCCGTTTCCAAGTTCGGCTTCCATTCGCGAACAGGGTGCGCATAAGCCGGTGCCGCGCAAAACGGCTTCGCCGATCCGGAAAGTCTGGTTTCTGAGAGCAAGCAGCGAAATGCCCGAGACGGCTATGTTGCGTCGCAACCGAGCCGCCTCAATTGGTGCTTCATCACTCCCGATCAGGCTCGCGATGACCGCAAGATGCTCGTCCTGAATCAAGGTGACAGTTCGTTTGCCTGCGCGTTTTCTGTGATCGCCTTCAAGGCCTGTCTTGCGCAGCATGACCGCTTCAATGGCCAAAAGAGGAACTTTACGGGCCGGTCTAACACCGATCCATTGGACTGTGCCCGGTTTGGTGTAGCGGCTGGTAAGAGTAGCAATCGTTTCCAAGCTTAAGCTGCGATTTTATTGAAAGACCTGTTAACCGGCTTCAGTCGATATCGACTTTTTCGTTAGCCGATAGTGCTTTTCTCAATCGGGTAAAGGCCAGGCGTATCCTCGATTTCACCGTTCCCAGTGGTAATTCAAGTTCTTCGGCAATGACGCCGTGAGATTTTCCTTCGAAGAAAGATAGACGGATTAAAATTCGCTGTTCTTCCGGAAGTTCGCGAATTGCATTTCGGATTTGCTGATCTCTATTGACCGCATCCATGGCCTCGTCATCAGGTTCGAAGCTTTTCGGAAAGACCGTGCTGTCCTCCGGATCAAGCCTGTCGGACTTGTCCCGCCGAACAAGATCAATGCGCCGATTGCGTGCAATTCTGAAGAGCCAAGTGCCGATTGATGATTTGCGGCGGTCGAAAAGGTGACCCTTGTGCCATAGGGTCGTAAAGACGTCCTGAATAATCTCCTCCGCGATCGCCTCTTCGCAGTTGAGGCGCATCAAGTACGATTTGAGCCGCGGCGCATAATATTCGAACAGATTCGCAAAGGCAGTCTTATCGCGATCTTGCGCCACCTGCTCGGCATAATCGCAAAAAAGCTCGGTCTGGGAGACCGGATTTGGTCCGCTTCCGCCTAACACCTTCTCGAAAACTCCTGTCGATGAAGAGTGGATCGTCTCCCCGCGATATCTAGACTAG
>JBCDCZ010000086.1:0-15396 GCA_039180865.1 Pseudomonadota bacterium
CCGAAGGCGAAGTGCGTGCCGATCGGCAGTTTCGAGAAAATGTGCAAAGGATCCGAGCTCTTTACGGTCGGTGCGATGGAGGGCATGGGTCTGATCGGACCGGAGAAGGACGAATGCGCTGCCGTTCCGGACCTCGATAGCCTCATTATCGTCCCATGGGACAAGCGGTACGCATGGTTTGCATCCGATCTTTATTACCACGGCGAGCCTTACCAGAACTGCGCTCGCGTGATCCTGAAACGCGCCCTCGAAAAGGCCGCCGCATCCGGTTATGGCATGAACCTTGGTGTCGAAACCGAGTTCTATATGCTTCGCAAAACCGAAGACGGTTACGCATTCCCGCAAACCCGGCCTCACAAGGGTCTTTGCCCCGCCTATGACGTTTATCAAACGGTGCAGTCGATGGACTATCTCGCGCCAATGGTAGACGCGATGAACGAACTCGACTGGGGCGTTTACTCATTCGATGCGGAAGGCGGCCAGGGACAATATGAGTTCGACTTCGCCTACGCCGACGCACTCAAAATGGCGGATCGGCTTTCGTTCTGGCGCTTCATGGTGAAAACGCTCGCGCTCGAACACGGTCTGACGGCAAGCTTCATGCCGAAGCCATTTGCCGGCGACTTCCGCTCGGGAGCGCACTTCAATATGTCACTCTATGATCTGACAAGCGGCGCCAACCTGTTCGACAGCAAGGCTGGGACCGGTGCAATGGCTGAAACGCACGGGATCGCTTTTCCCGATATCGGCTATCACTTCGTGGCAGGCACTCTGGAACACGCAGGCGCGCTGACGGCCGTTACCTGCCCGACACACAACTCCTACAAGGGCCTTCTCGCTCAAGGCGAAATGGTGGACATGTCCTGGGCGCCGGTTCTTCGCACTTATGGCGCCAATAACCGGTCGGCCATGCTGCGCCTTCCGATGAACAGGCCCTGTGTTGAAAACCGGTCACCGGACATCTCAGCAAACTTCTATCTCGGCGCCGCCTTCTCCCTTCTGGCCGGCCTCGACGGGATCGACCGGAAGCTCGATCCGGGCAAGCCGATGAATGACAATTTGTATTTGAAACTTACCCAGAAGAGCGCGAAAGACAGCTTCAGAACAGAAGACGGTGACCTTGTCCGCCGCCTCCCCCGTACTCTCCTGGAAGCGCTTGACGCCTTTGAGGACGATCCACTCACTGAAGAGGTTTTCGGAAGCGAGTTCAAACACATCTACCTTGACTGGAAACTCAAGGAATGGGAGCGCGATTTCTACCGCGTGGATGATGACGAGCGCAGCCGAATGCTCGAATATGTTTAAGATCCGGCCCGCGTTTGGGATCGGTAATAGATGAGCGTGAAATACGACTTTTCCGGGAAAAAAGTTCTCGTGACCGGCGGAAACCGCGGCCTTGGCCTCGGTGTTGCGAAAGCCTTCGCGGCGGCCAATGCCGATCTGACGATCCTCGGTCTTGAAGACGATGTCGAAAGCGTCGCTCAGGACTTGACCAGCACCTATGAGCACCCGGTCTCAGCCATCCGATGCGATATTGCTGATCTCGCTGACGTTCGCAAAGCAGCAGCCGAGATCGAGGCCCTTGATATCCTTATCAACAATGCCGGTCTTGAATATATCACGCCGCTTTCTGATCCCTCGCCCGACGTCGATGCCATGTTTCGCCGGATTACGGAAATCAATGTCATCGGCACGTTTTCGGTAACGAGGGCGCTACTTCCCAAGATTGCCGATGGCGGACGGGTCGTGATGACCGCCTCGATCTGGGCGAAGACGGCTGTCGCCGAATACAGCGCCTATTGTGCCTCGAAGCACGCGGTCCTCGGCCTCACCCGCTCCTTTGCCCACGAACTCGCGCCCCGCGACATTGCCGTCAACGCGGTCTGTCCGGGATGGGTGAAAACGGAAGCTTCGCTGCGTTCACTGAAACACATGGCGGAGCGATCGGGCCGGAGCGAAGAGGACCTGCTCGCCGAAATAACCGGTGCTCAGGCCTTTGGCGGCCTGATGGAGCCCGATGACCTTGCACCGACATTCCTTTATCTTGCTTCGGATGCAGCAAAGAACATTACCGGTCAGGCCTATACGGTCGACCGTGGCGAAATTATGCAATAACAAGGCAGTACATCGTCTCAATGGGCGCTTTTGAAGGAAAATCCGTTGTCATTACCGGGGCCGCGAGTGGGATCGGCCAGGCAATCGCACTCGCCTTTGCCCACGAGGCGGCGACGCTCTTCCTTGCAGATCTCAGCGACACGTCCGAGACGCTCGATCTCTTGGCGGATAGTGATTGCGAGCATCACGCCTTTCATTGCGATGTCGCGGACGTTGCGAGTGTCGATCTCCTCTTCGACAACGTCGAAAAAACTGGAGCGTCACCGGACGTCGTCATCAACTCTGCCGGTATCTTGATTGAAAGCCCGGTCCTTGAGATGACGGAGGAAGACTTTGATCGTCAGATCGCGGTCAACCTCAAAGGCTCTTTTCTAATAGCGAAGGCTGCCCTTTCCTGCATGTCGGCGAAAGGCACGGGCCGCCTGATCTTGATCGCATCTGAACTCGGCTATCTTGGCCGTGCTGACTTTTCCGCCTATTGCGCCTCAAAGGCCGCCGTGATCGGGCTCACCAGGTCCCTCGCACGAGAGTTTGCGCCCGATATTCTCGTGAATGCAATCGCGCCCGGCCCAATCGACACGCCAATGCTTGGCGCGGATTCGATGTCTCCGGAATGGGCGGCAAAAGAAGCGAACAATCCGATGGGCCGCATCGGGAAACCAGAGGAAGTCGCTGGCGCTGCGCTCTTCCTGGCAAGCCCGGCAGCATCCTTTATGACCGGTCAAACCATCTCCCCTTCCGGCGGCGCGGTGATGCTTTAGATCAACGATGATAACCGAACTGGCACTAAGATTGCTTCGCAATCGCAGGTAAAATAGGGTCGCGCCTGCAAGAACCTGGATCAGCCATCCGTTTGTTCTGAAAACCCGGCGGCCGTCACGAAGGAGCTTTTTTCGAATGAGTTCACCCGTCAAATTCGACCACACTCTCGACCAACCGCTCAAGCCGGACATGCCGGCCCGGATGCTGGCCGCACCACAATCGGTCTATACAGATCCGGAGGTCTTCGCTAACGAGATTGCGAACATCTACGAGAAAGACTGGGTGATGGTTGGGCGCGGCGGCATGATCCCCAATCCCGGTGATTATTTCACAGCAATGCTTGGCCGGAAGCCCATCATTGTTATCCGTCAGAAGGACGGCAGCATTCGCGCGATGGCGAATTTCTGTCTGCACCGTTATGCCAAGCTTCTGACCGGTTCCGGCACGGCGAAGCGGATTGTCTGCCCCTACCATGCCTGGACTTATGAAATGGGTGGCGCATTAATCGGCGTGACCGATCGCGATGGGTTCGAGAAAGCCGACACAGAGGGACGCGCTCTCGAAACGCTCTCTTGCGACGAATATATGGGCTTTGTCTTCGTATCGCTGCGCGATGATCTGCAACCGCTTTCAAAACGTCTGAAAGGCTTGAACGATACGCTCACCAATTTCGACGTCAGCAACTACGAAGAGCGCTACGTTGAGCATGAAGAAGTCTGGCACGGGAACTGGAAGCTGATCGTTGAGAACTTCATTGAAAGCTACCACGTCACCTATGCCCATAAGGGATCGATCGGGCCGACCAACCCAACGCGCCATGCGGAATTTGGATCGCAAAGCGATGACGGATATTTCATTCACTCGAATTCCTACCGGCCGGAAGACTATCCCGAAATTTTCAATGACAGCCTCACCGAGGAAGAACGGCGCCGCTTTTACGTGATCCCGCTTTATCCAAACGGGCTTGCTGCCGTCGATCCAAACTTCATCTGGTGGATGGCTCTGGAACCCCTCGGCGTGGACCGCACCAATGCCCGCTGGGGCTTGTGCTTCTCAAGGGACACAATGGAAAAATGTCCCGACCCGGATGGCTTTGTAAAAGAGATCATCAAGGTGATTGAGATTGCAACGAAAGAAGATCAGGAAATGGTCTCTCGGGTTCAGGAAGGCTGCGCCTTCGGGTCAAGCGAACCCGGTCTTCTTCATGCACCGCTTGAATGGCCGTTGAAAGCATTCTCGGAATATGTCCGCAAGACCATCGAAGACGGACCCATGCGTTAGACACGCAAGCCGTTTCGTTACCCTGTTGAAGGTGCCGGCCACGCTATCTCCAGTTCGGGCCAGTCCGGGCCGGTAATCCAATCGGCGAAGGCACGGCGCACGAGCGGCGGGTTCAGGGTTGTCTTGGATCTCAGCCAGAAATAGGCCGTCGCACGGCCACGCGTCCCGATATCCGGATAGACATAGGCGCATCCCTGATAGGACCCGTCGTCCGGATCGGCAACGATCCAGGCGAAGGAGCGCTTCGCAGAAAACTCGCGTTCATGCCAACAAAGGTCAATCAGATCGGCATCCCGTGTCAGGCCCTCAGGCCAACGCCCACCAAAAGTTCCGATCAATTTATGATGGCTCTCTTCGATCGCGGCCATGTCTTCATCGAGTTCCGCTTTGGTGAGCATTCTTAAGGTTGCAACGCCGAGATCATGGTCTTGCGGAATGGTTCGGTCTTCAAAGTCAGGATGGGGATCCATCAGCCTGGTCCTCTCCAATCACCTTACCCTCCCGCTTGAACGGATTCTCGTCGGGCACCTCGAAGTCCAGACTGAACTCCCCCTTCTGGTGGGCATCATGCATGTAGCGGAACGTATTCACCGTCATACGAACCAGGTGATCGCCCGCTTTGATCGGCGGATACTTCGCTCGGGTCTCAGGCGTTGAGAATTGCGGCAAGGGCTCAACGAGCGTGTCGTAGTCGAGACCGAAAAAGAGCGGAAAGGAATAGCGCTCGCGACCAGTGTTCACGACCCGGTGCTGGGTCGCTTTGTATTGCCCACCCGACCAGGTTTCGAAAATATCGCCGATATTAACGATAAAGGTGCCAGGAACAGGTGGCGCTTCCATCCAGTAATCGTCCACATTCATCACCTGAAGTCCCGGACCTCCCTGAAGAAGGATCGTGAAACATTCGAAATCGGAGTGGGCTTCAATACCAACGAAATCCGCAGTCGCAGGCACTTCGTTTTCCAGATATTTGAGCATGCGAAGCTGCGACGTTGGCGTGTTTACGTGAGCCCGCAACGTGCCCTGCTCGACGCCAAGCTCGAATTCCAAAGCGTCAAGCAGCTTAAGTCCAAGGTTAAAGACAGCGTCATAATAAGCTGAGACGGTTTCTTTGAACCCTTCGAGATCAGGCCACACATTCGGTCCCGTCATCCGCCATTTTGCAAGAAAATCAGGATGATCAGCTGGCGCCTCGTAAGAGAGATCGAAGGTCTCGTTATAGTTGATGACCTTCGGAAAATGGATGCCGTTTTCTTCAAACGGAACATAGCCGCGGTGGTTGGTTGAGAAACCGCTCCAATACTTCATCTTGTAGCGGCGCGGCTGATCGTGAAAAGCTTTCGATGCCTTGAAGATCCCGTCGATCAATCCCTGATCGACACCGTGGTTCTTGATATAGAAGAAACCAGATGTCCGCGCAGCTTCGCCAAGCGCGTGTGCAACGGATGCTCGCCCTTCTTCGGATCCGTCGTGAAGACCGGAAAGATCGATGACTGGAAGTGTGGTTCGGTCTGCTTCCAGTGCGACTTGCGTGTGGGGCATTTTACCTTGACCTCTTTGTTACCGGTTCGATCCATGACCTATGAAAAGGCGCAAGACAAGCTTTGCTGCTTTGCCTAAGGTCAAGATATCGAACAGGTGACGGATTTACATCCATGGCGGCAATCACTGAGGCCGATATCAGGGGCCTTTGGCGGCGCGACTACATCAAGATCCCCGCCAAAGATCCGACTTTTGAAGATCACGATACCGCAGTCTACTGGTTTCAAGCCGACGGGCTCTATGCGGATCTGCGCATTCCAAAAGCCTTGCAGGACGATACCGGCAACCTAACCGAGCACAATCTCAAGGCGGCAATCGCATCGGCCGAGGGATTTGCCGGGATCTCTGACGTTTCACACAACCGGTGCACATGGAAGCGGTTCATTAATCTTCAGGGGCCGGAGCCCCAGCCAGACATTGGAGACCTTGCACGTGATCCGGAGGCGCTTGAAACCGGCATGCTGGAAACCGGTCTTGACGACGCTTATCTCGAGTATTGGCATCATCTTGAAAAGAACGCTCCCGAGGGCCGGGCGTATGTTTCCAACGAGGGCGATCTGGGCGTTCTCATCCATTCACGAACACACTTTCTCGTCGCCATCGACAAACCGGAAAAATGCTCGGAGAAAACCACCATCAAAGAACAGAAAGAAGGCCTTTCTTTGGAAGACGTCATCCAACGATCAGGGCACTATTGTCTTGGAGAATTCATGAACGGAAAAGCCGTCGTCCGCCTCAGCAATCTACCCATGCTTGTTGGTATTGAGCTGTTCGAAAGCGACAATCGCGATAACGCAGCTCTCACCTTCAGAGGTGTCTGGGACGGCGAGGAAGTTACGCCTCGACCATTCAAGACAATCAACACGACCGAGTTCGAAAATCGCGCGAGGAACACACCATGAGCGATGCATCGCAGGAAATACCCAATGAAGCGCAGATTGCCTATTGGAGCTCAGAACCGAGCCTCAGTTGGGTTCATTATCAGCCGGTACTCGATCGGGCTTTCGAACCGCTGACGCACCACCTGATCAACCTTGCGGCCCTGCAATCCGGCGAGCACATCCTCGACGTCGGTTGCGGAGCCGGAGCGCTTTCAAGACGTGCGGCGGGGCTGGTCGGTGACGAAGGACATGTAACGGGTCTTGACGTATCACCGCCGCTTCTGGCTCATGCAAGGGATCTTGCGAAAGCGGCCGGGTTCAAAACCGTCGATTTTATCGAAGCCGATGGCCAGACCCATGATTTTGGAGGAGTTACGTTCGACGCAGCCATATCACGGTTCGGGGTGATGTTCTTCGAGGATCCCGCCAGGGCGTTTTCCAACATTCGCTCTGCGCTCAAGCCCGGCGGGCGGATCGCTTTCACGGCATGGTCCTCGCTTGAGGATAACCCGCTGTTCAGCCTGCCGCGCCGGATCGCCATTGAGCGCCTTGGCGCACCCGAACCCGCTGATCCGCGCGCGCCGGGTCCCCTCGCCTTTGCCGATCTTTCCTACTCAATTCCCCTCTTTGAAGAGGCAGGCTTTGTCGAGATTACCGCCGAACCCTTCCAGACGTCGCTAACCTATGCGCGCCCTGTTCGCGATGTGGCGGCACTCCTCACACAGCTTGGTCCGGCGAAACGGATTCTGCGCGAGAAAGACGGAACCGCTGAAGACGAGGCGGCAATAGCAGCAGCAATCGAAACAGAACTTGCACCATACGTCACCCAGGGTGGTGTGCATGTTCCGGCGGTGCCTCTCGCGATCACCGCAAGGAATCCGTCCTGATCTAAAGCTTCAATGTCCAGGATTGATTGATGAGTTCCTGCCCGAAGCTTGGCAGCAATTCTTCACTATCGATTTCGAATCCTGCGGCCTCATAGATCTTTCTGGCGGAAGTGAGAACTTCGATCGTCCAGAGCGTGAGCGCTTCATAGCCGCTTGCCCGTGCAAATCGGATACACTCTTCGACAAGGCGGCTGCCGAGCCCGTGGCCACGCATTGAAGGTTCAACAAAGAGGAGCCGAAGCCGCGCAACTTTCTCGCTCTCCTCGACGACAAAGACCGACCCGACAACCTCTCCGTCGACATCTGCAATCCATGCACGTTCTCTTTTGGGATCGGAAGCCTTGCGAAACTTTGCAAGGATTTCCGCAACGACAACCTCGAACGATCCGTCCCAGCCGAACGCCTCATTGTAGGTTATCCCGTGACGCGAAATCAGATGTCCGATATCGCCGATCTCGAGGTCGCGAAGAACGATCATCGGTGCTTGTTTTGAGCGCCTGCCATCATGAGCAAGGAGGCTTTCAAAGGTCGTCATAGCCTTGCAGAGCGTCTTTTGATCCGACTGTGAAAGCGGTGACACGAGAGTCCCAATCCGCGCTTCCGTCGCCCTGACGAGATCGCGATATCCTTTTTTCCCAAGCGCCGTAAGCCCCAGAACCTGACGTTTCGCATTCTTCGGATCGGCCTGTTTTTCGATCGCGCCCGCCTTTTCTAATGCAGTTATGAGACGGCTCAAGTAACCACGATCGAGTTCCAGACGCCCGCTCAGATCAGAGGCTGACAGATTGTCATCATGCTCGAGTTCATAGATCAGGCGGGCCTGAACCAGGGTAAAACCAGTGTCGAGAAGATGATCGTCGAGTGCCCCGACGAGCTTTGTATGGAACCGGTTGAAGTGCCGGAATGTGTCAATCGTCGTGTCTGTGCCGGGTGTCATTCTCAATATTGCTTTCATCAACATATATGTTGCCTCAAGCAACATATAGATTCCGAGCAATTGCGTGAAGTCCGTTGAAGCACGGCCTCACGGCACCTTCAAAGGACGTAAACGGTGATGCTTTGAAGAGATTAGATTGAAAGCATGACGTCGTGTCGTGCGAAGCTTCTCATACACTTTAAGAGGACGAGGATTTCTCTGAAAAAAGAAAGAGATAGATCTCAAACCGGAATCACTTTCCGACCCTGAAAATCTCATTGTGCGGTGTTCGGTGAACATGAAAAGGCGGCGCTTTTAATGCGCCGCCTCCATTCGAAATCGGTTGAGATAAGACTGATTCTTAACGTTAGGCGACTTTCTGCGCGGCCTCGTCGAAATCGGCTGCTGAATGCCGTTCCGGAACCTGATCAGCCTCTTCGCCCCAATTGCGATTCACTTTGCGGCCACGCTTGACCGCCTCACGCTCGGCGATCTGATCGGTCCAGCGATTGACGTTTTTGTAGGATGCGGCATCGATAAACTCAGCAGCACTGTAGACCTTGTCCTTTACGAGCGCGCCATACCACGGCCAGATCGCCATATCCGCAATCGTGTAGTCGGCGCCTGCAATATGTTCGTTCTCCGCAAGTTGCCTGTCGAGCACGTCAAGCTGGCGCTTCACTTCCATGGTGAAGCGGTCGATCGGATATTCCATCTTGAACGGTGCATATGCATAAAAGTGTCCAAAGCCGCCACCGAGATAGGGTGCCGATCCCATCTGCCAGAAGAGCCAGTTGAGAGCCTCGGTCCGTTTCGCCGGATCCTCCGGCAGGAAGGCTTTGAACTTGTCGGCAAGATAAAGCAGAATTGCGCCTGACTCGAAAACGCGGGTCGGCGTCGGTGTCGAGCGATCGAGGAGAGCCGGAATTTTGGAATTCGGATTGACCGAAACAAAGCCGGAGGAAAACTGGTCACCCTCTCTGATATCGATCAGATAGGCATCGTATTCAGCGCCCGTATGACCTGCGGCTAGGAGCTCCTCAAGCATGACCGTCACCTTCACGCCGTTCGGCGTAGCAAGGGAATAAAGCTGCAGCGGATGCTCTCCGACCGGCAGGTCTTTCTCATGCGTCGCGCCTGCAATCGGCCGGTTGATCTTGGCGAATTCACCGCCGTTTTCGGCATCCCAGGTCCAGACCTTGGGTGGCACATATTCTTCTGACATTGTGGACTCCTATGGGCTCCTGATGGGACGGGCAGAAAGGAAGACAAAAGCAGCCCGTGTTGGGGGAATGATAACGGCAAATGTAGGTACGCACAGCGCGACCGCAAACCGGATGGTGACCTAACGCCGAATTCCAGGCGGCGACCGTTAGTGCCGGTGGAACACCTTGTGCATGATCTTCCAGCCGTCATCGGTCTTGATCATGGCGAATTGATCTGAAAAACGATTACCGCCCCAGTCGAAGAGCTCAAGCCGAACCGTCGCTGTTGAATTCGAGATATCGAGTGCTGCAATCTCGTATGTCATGTCGGGTGACGGGCCGCGCGCGTCAGTCCGCTCATAGAGGGTTTCAATTCCACCGCCTGTGATCTTGCCGCCTTCCGACCAATACATCGTGGCGTCCTCATGAAAGGCGCCCTTCATAATCGATGAATCGGCCTTACGCCCGCCTTCGAGATAAAGATCGAGTGTCTGTCTGATTGCGTCTTCGTCGCTCATGCCGCCGCCTCTCCCTGACTTTCATATCGAGCGACGCAATAGCGCCTGGGCAACAAAAGGTAAACTCGCAATCGCGTGAAAGCGTCACGCCTCCATCGCCTCCAGCTCGTCTATGAAGCGCTCGATCAGTGACAGGCCACGCGCCCAGAAGGCCGGATCGCGAGCATCAAGGCCAAACGGTGCGAGAAGCTCGGAATGGTGCTTCGTGCCACCCGCTTTGAGCATATCGAAATACTTTTCCTGAAAACCCTCTTCGGCATCTTCGTAGACCGCGTAGAGCGAGTTCACGAGACAATCGCCGAAGGCGTAGGCGTAAACGTAAAACGGCGAGTGAATAAAATGCGGAATATAGGTCCAGAAGGTCTCATATCCCGGTCCGAGTTTGATGGCCGGGCCGAGGCTTTCACGCTGTACATCGAGCCAGATCTCGCAGATCTGGTCGGCCGTTAATTCGCCTTCGCGCCTCTTAAGGTGGATCTTGCGTTCGAATGTGTAGAATGCGATCTGGCGCACGACGGTGTTGAGCATGTCTTCCACTTTGGAAGCGAGCATGACTTTGCGCTCTTCGCCGGTCTTCTTGGTATCGAGAAGCGCACGGAAGGTCAGCATCTCACCGAAGACCGAGGCCGTTTCAGCGAGAGTCAAAGGTGTCGGCGCCATGAGCGCGCCTTGCGGGCCGGCCAGCACCTGATGGACACCATGGCCAAGCTCATGGGCAAGGGTCATCACATCCCGGGTCTTACCCTGATAATTCATCAAAACATAAGGGTGGGCTGACGGCACGGTCGGGTGCGAGAAAGCGCCCGGTGCCTTTCCTTCTCGCATGGCAGCATCGATCCAGTTGTTGGCAAAGAAGCGCCCCGCGATATCCGCCATATCGGAGGAAAAGGTCTCATAGGCGGAAAGCACCGTTTCTTCAGCATCCTTCCACGGGATGAGTTCGCCATCGTCACGCGGAAGCGGCGCATTGCGGTCCCAATGGCTCAGCGTCTCCATGCCAAGCCATTTCGCCTTCATCGCGTAATAACGGTGCGACAGTCGCGGATAAGCGCCACGCACCGCTTCCTCCAGCGCATCCACCACATCACGTTCCACGCGGTTTGCCAGATGGCGGCTGTCAGCAACATCTTCGAACCCGCGCCACCTGTCGGAGATTTCCTTATCTTTGGCGAGCGTGTTGGTGATCAGTGTGAAAAGCCGAATGTTTTCGGAAAAAACCTCGGCCAGAGCATCGGCCGCCTTTTTGCGTTTCTGGCCATCCTGATTGACGAGCAGGTTGAGGGTCTGTTCGAGCGCCAGATCCTTTCCATCAATGGAAAACCGCAAGGACGCCATCGTCTCATCGAAAAGACGATTAAAGGCTGAGCGACCGGTCGTCGATTTTTCATGGAAAAGCTCTTCGATCTTTTCCTCAAGCTGATAAGGCTTGTCGAGGCGCAGATCCTTGAACCACGGACGATAACGATCCAGCCCTTCGAAACTCAGCGCTGCCTCGATCACCTCGTCCGGGATCTGGTTGATTTCCAATTCGAAGAAAATCAAGCTGGCACTGATGGCGGTAATCTCGTCATTCACATCGCCATAAAACTTCGCGCGCTCAGGATCGGTTGTGTTCGCGGCATAAGAAAGACCGGCGAAGCTCGCGACCTTGCCGAGGGTTTCCTGTATATCTTCGTAAGTCCGGACCGCCTCAAGAAGGCCCGCCCGATCATTCTCCGCTTTTGCGTGGAGTGTTCCACGATGAGCGGATTGGAAAGCCGCCGCGGACGCTTTGGCTGCATCAAGATCCGCGCGGACTTCCGGAGAAGTAATGCCCGGGTAAAGATCGGCGAGGTTCCATTCCGGCAAAGGCCCGAGTTCGGCGATCCCCGCAGCTTTTGACCGGGCGGAGAAGAGCGGCATACGCTGCATCAGCGGGCGCAAAGTGAGGTGCGATTTCTTCGGCAGATGGGGCAAAAACAAAGAACAGCTCCGGAGCTTTTGGCGAAAGGCGGAAAATACGGACAAGCGCGTATCGGCAACACGATCACATGATGGATGACCATGATGCGGCAAGGATCAAAAATGTCGCA
This sequence comes from Pseudomonadota bacterium, assembly GCA_039180865.1. Taxonomy (GTDB): domain Bacteria; phylum Pseudomonadota; class Alphaproteobacteria; order Rhizobiales; family JACESI01; genus JBCDCU01. The sequence continues at coordinate 12,180 of JBCDCZ010000086.1, forward strand.
CCTGTCCACGTTTCGTCAACTATGAAAGCAGCCACGACTGTTCACAGGGTCTGGAGCGCAACGCATTGGAAGATCAACCTGTTGCATTCTTTGAAAGAGAACGGGTTTAGTTACTCGCTGACATCTAATTTGTTCTAAAACGCGACGCCTATTAACAGCCGGTTTACCCGATCAGGTCACTTTGAAACACAATTCGGGGGAAAACGCAGGGTTTCAGTTTATAGCACGGTCTCCCTGCATCCAACCGAATGAGCATGCACAGCACCTGTGGGGAGCCGGCAACGTGTTGGCCCTTTGCAGCGAAACCGTCGAGTGACACAGTAAAGGGTTAGAGTACGCGTATGCAGGAGAGCATTCTCATCGTCGACGACGATCCGGTTGAGCGACGCCTGATTGAGGCCAATTTGACCAAGTTCGGCTTTCGTTGCCTGACAGCTTCCGGTGGAGAGGAAGCTTTGGCGATTCTTCGCGAACAAACGGATCGGATCGCCGTGATGATCCTTGATCTCGTCATGCCCGACCTTGATGGCATGGGTGTTCTCGAAACCATGAGACGCGACGGCTACACCATACCCGTGATCGTACAAACGGCGCAGGGTGGCATCGATACAGTTGTGAGTGCCATGCGCGCCGGAGCTCATGATTTTGCGGTCAAGCCCGTCTCGCCCGAGCGCCTGAAAGTCTCAATCAACAATGCGATGAAGGTCTCTACACTGGAGACGGAACTCAGACGCGTAAAGCGAAGCGTCACCGGCACACTGACCTTTGAGGACGTCATCTCCAAGGCCGAGCGCATGGAGCGGGTCATAGAGCTCGGCAAGCGCGCGGCAGCTTCGACAATCCCGATCCTTCTCGAAGGCGAGACGGGTGTTGGTAAGGAAATGATTGCCCGCGCAATTCAGGGGTCTTCAAAACGCCGCACCAAGCCGTTCGTCACATTGAATTGCGGCGCAGTCCCGGAAACGCTGGTTGAATCGATCCTGTTCGGGCACGAAAAGGGCGCCTTTACCGGCGCGACAGAACGCAAGATCGGTAAATTCAAAGAAGCAGACGGGGGAACCCTCTTCCTCGACGAGATCGGGGAATTGACGCTCGATCTCCAGGTGAAGCTTCTCCGCGCCCTCCAGGAAGGTGAAATTGATCCGGTCGGAGGCCGGCGGACTGAGAAAGTCGACATCCGCGTTATATCTGCAACCAACCGCAGCCTCATCGACATGGTGAAAGCCGGAACCTTTCGCGAAGATCTTTATTACAGGCTTAACGTTTTCCCAATCACCATCCCCCCGCTGCGCGACCGCATGGCCGATATTCCGGCTCTTGCACGACACTTCACGGCGCGCTTTGCCGCCGAAGAGGGGCGGAGACACATCAAAGGCTTAAGTCGCGACGCACTGGAAATGCTTAGCGAGTACCATTGGCCAGGCAACATCCGGCAGCTCGAAAACACAATCTTCCGGGCCGTTGTGCTGTGCGATGCGGATGAATTGACGGAGGCCGATTTTCCACAAATCACGGCGGGTGTTCCACTTCAGAAACACGCCTGGCAGCAGCCATCAGCAGATGAGAAGGCATCGATATTCCAAGAGTTTAGGAGAGACGACACTATACGGTTTCAGGAAATTGATCTGACCGATCCCAACGTTATCGGCGCTCATGAATTCGCATCTTCGTTGAACGAAGAAGATGCACAGGACGCTGCAATGCGCCTTATTGATGTCACCGACAATATCCGGCCGCTTGATGAACTTGAGGCAGAAATCATCAGGGCGGCTTTTATACACTACAATGGGCACATTTCAGAAATGGCGCGGCGTTTAAAGATCGGACGGTCCACCCTTTACCGTAAGATGAAGGAATACGGGATCGGGCCGGAGGATCTTGCCACAGCGAACGGGTGACAAGTGCATTGCGCGCGAAAAACGGGCTGAGCAGCCTCACTCCGTTCTGTCACAAGGCAGCCGCCTCAAAGATATGTTAATATCATTCATCTTATTCACAGATGGCAGGCCGGAGAGGAAGTAATCTGCAACATAAAAACAACAGCGTGATCTTATTTGGAACTGCACTTGTTTAAAGCGTTGCAGCAATCCGGCAAGCAGGCATTTAGTTGAAATCCGACGCACAGGATGGGCCGGCCGAATATGGTTTTGAAGAAATCGCTGTTAGTTACGAGTCTACTCATTGCCGCAACGCATGTTGCTGCGGCTCCGACCTTTGAAGTATCCCCGTCGGCCGATGGCACTGGAATAGCTCAAGCAATCTCCCTGAAGAAAACCAAGGCAGCAGCCGGGAACGCCACTGTCTACAGCATTGCTCCGAGCGATATTGAAAAACCAGAGTCAGACGACAGCCTTGAAGCTGCCATTCCTGCCCCGGTGGTCCAATCGGTCGAACCGAATGAGAAACTCGCCGACTACATTCCCGCGCCTGGCATCCAGCCAGTCCCGCAGCCACCAAAATTGGCCGATTATGTTCCCGCACCCGGCATTCAACCAGTAACGCAGCCACAGGAACTCGCCGAGTTTGTTCCAGCACCGGGCATCGCACCGTTGCCGGAGGTTAGCTTTGAGACTACCGGGTCCGTCATAACGATTTACAAGGTAGACGACCATCTGAAACGCGCTGTCGCCTCGCTTCCGACCTATGACGAGCGGACAGCTGAGAACCTCGAAATCCACATTTCGAAGTCAGCCAGCCAGGGTGATAAGCTCACGAGAAAAGACCATGCGGCCCTAGGCGAATATTATGCTGAGCGTGATTTTTTGCCGGTTTGGTTCAAGGACGGAAATCCGTCGGAAGAAGCGCTTGCACTGATCGACCGCCTTGCGGAAGCCGATGCAGATGGCCTGACCGCTACCGACTATCCAACCCTGATCCCGCATGAGAACGCACCACATTCGATTGTCGCAGCGGCAGAATTTCTTCTGAGCGAAAGCCTGCTCCATTACGCGCGCGACGCTCAGGCCGGACGCATTGATCCGGCAAAAGTGAGTCGGTCCATCAAGCTTCGGCCGGTTCGCCCCGACCCGCTCGCCGTTATGGCAGAGGTTGTGGATAGCGCTAATCCGGCAGAAACCCTTGCGCTCTACAATCCGCAGCATAACGGCTTCAAGGCGCTAAAGGCGGAGCTCGCGCGCTTGCGCTCACTCAAAGACCCCATGCCGGATGTCCATTTCGTGCGCATCCCGCATGGTAAGATGCTACGCGAAGGAAGCCG
>JBCDCZ010000087.1:0-15332 GCA_039180865.1 Pseudomonadota bacterium
CATTTCGAGGTCGGTCCGCCATTCTTCCATCTGATCGGCGCCCGTCGCGACATTAAAAGGCGGGGTATAGATTTCCGCGCGGTGGACGGCAGCGGAATCCAGCTCACGCAGAACAATATCGCCATCGTCTTCCACTTCGGTTGGTTCAACACCGCCAACAATTGCAACCTGACCGGTCGGAAGAAGGACCGAGCAACTGTTGCGGCGGGCGGGAGCCGTTCCCTGCCAGTCGCGACTCCCGGCGGATTGCCAGGACCCGGAAGACGGCTCGATCCTGACAGCATCACCCGTCCATCCAACCGCGAGCACATGCGCCTCGTAATTACGTTCCGGCAAAAGCGGCAGGAGGACAGAATTGAAGAAGTGCTCGGTAATCCCCTCATCACGCTTTACCGCTGGAAGATCGCCGACTCCCTCAAAACTGCCATCCTCCGGTGTGTAATAGCCGGTCCCGAGCCCTGCGAGCGGGGACGCAAAGAAGATCCGCCCATCCGGCATCACATGGCCGCGCGGATAATTCCGGTAAGAGAAATTCGACGTCCGGTTGATATCGATTTCCCAGCTATCCTTGCCCGCTGAATAGATCTCGGGGTGTTCGTGCTCATGCGGCACATGTTCGTGGCTCGGGTGACCCGCAAAAGCCATCACCTCGCCGCTCTCAAGCGTGATCAGGGTCGGATACCAGCGCCCGCCCCCCAATTGGTGGCCCGGCATTCCGGCAATCGGCTCAAAGGCCATGTCCCGCACGCGGACCCAGCGCCGCTGCCAATGCTGATAAATCCAGCAGGCTCGCTCGCCATCCCAGTGGTTCAACGCTTCATGCGGGTTCTGCTCGTTACCATCCTGATCGAACAGTGGATCATGGTGCGCATGTTCGGGCGGCGGGTTTCCGTAGAAACTCAGTGGCCAGTCGCGTGTGCCGCCCCCGACCAACAGGCGTCCGTCGCCGAGAAACGCGTGCCCGCAGCAGAAGAGATCGGTATTCGGCGAATTGTTAATATTGAAGAGCCGGTGGTCGGAGACCCGAAAGCGCTGGGTTTTCAGAAAGTCGATGCCACCCTTAAAGTCTTGAAACCTGTCAAAACTGTGCTCGCTTCCACCGAAAAAGAGAATTTCATTTGTGGGCAGTGCTGCGGCGTGAACGACCAGAATATTTGCTTCCAGATCGCCGCCGTTCTGCGATTGAACGATGTGCCAAGGCATGACGGACCCCATAATTGGGCATCATGATGCGAAAGGACGACGCGATTTACGGCTTTTGCATCCGATATCCCGTTTCTCATTTGTGTTTGTTTTTCTTACAAAGAATGATCGTCAGTCTAACACATCGACTACCTTCAAATGTGGCAGCGGACCGTCCAGCGCGCGAAAAAAGTGGCGGGACTCTGCACCCCTTACGGTAACGCGGGTAAGCCCTCGCCCGGCTCACTTTCACACTTAGAAGAATGTGTGAAAGGTCCACATTCTCGAAGAATAAAACTGTCCATTCTGTATTCAGACAGTAACGCTACGTTATGACAAGATTAACTCTGATCACGCTCTTGTCCGCTTAAGAGCTAATCTTCGTTTAACTATACGGCTTTAGCGAAATTTTATCTCCCTGGATTACATTATTGTCAGACTTATAAGGAAAGAGCGGCACCATGCATACACTTTACGCGACAATCGGTTCAGGGAATTGTTTCAAAGCCCATCTGATTATGAACCAGTTGGGCATCGGCTATCGAACGGAATTCATAGATGTCCTGAAAGGCGAAACGCGGCAGCCGCGTTACCTTGAGATCAATCCTGCCGGAACCGTTCCGTTCCTGCGTTTGTCCAACGGCAACACGATTGCGGAATCGAATGCGATGCTTTGGTTTCTCGCGGCGGGGTCCGATCTGGCGCCCAAATCCGCTTATGAGCAGGCGATGGCAGTCCAGTGGATGATTTTCGAGCAGACACGTCTTGAGCCAAACATTTCACCGGCGCGCTTTTTTACTTCAATTCTACCTGCCCGCCGCGACGAGATGAGCGATCAGATCAAGGGCTGGCAGGCCAAAGGTAACGAAGGTTTGAAGCTTCTCGATCAGCACCTCAGCAATCGTGACTTCGTTCTCGGCACGGATTACTCCATCGCAGATATCGCGATTTACGGATACACCCACGTCGCCAATGAAGGCGGGTTCGATCTTGCGGCCTATCCGGGCATTATGAACTGGATCGGCCGCGTCGCCTCAACCCCGCGTTACATGGCGATGAATGCTCTACCGGCCGCTGCTTAAAGCGGCCTCAAGATTACGGTTCGCCGAAACTGGGCTACAAAGACGATGCGAGTTCTTTCAAACACGCCGAAATCAAAACCGAAACCGGGGAAGCCCGGTCTCGCAGATCATCACATGGAGGGGCTGAAAACACCCCTTTGGATCTTCGATATTGATCATTCGCGGGTTGCGTGGGCAAATTCCGCAGCACTTGACATTTGGCAGGCAGAAACGCTCGACGAACTTATCAGCCGGAACATGGGCGTGGAAATGTCCATGGCGGTCGCTCAGCGTCTTCGCCAGTATCAGGAAGACTTCATCGCCCATAATGCGACGTTCACGGAACTCTGGACGCTTTATCCAGGAGGTGTGCCGACGACACTCGACGTTATCTTTAAAGGCTATCGCTTTGAAGACGGTCGCATGGGCATGCTGTGCGAGGCCAGGGCGCAGGCTGAAAACACACCGGAAACGCTCAGAAGCGCCGAAGCCCTTTTGCACACATCGGTGATGATCTCGCTCTATGATCTTCAAGGTATGCCGCTTTATTGCAATCCGGCAGCGCGCGCATCGCACATCGATACCACTATCAATGTCCGCGAACGGTTTGTCGATCAGGCCGAGTGCGATGACCTGATGGCGCAATTGCACAGAAACAGTGGCTGTCGCAGGTCGGTCCGTGTACGCACGACCAAAGGCATAAGGTGGCACGAGATCACGGCTCGCGACTGTCTTGATGCCGTGACAGGCGAGCGGGCCTTTCTTTTCAGCGAGACCGATATTTCCGACCTCAAGGAAACCGAACAACGGGTTCGCTATCTCGCAGACCATGACGTGGTGACCGGCTTGCCGAACCGCAATTTCGTTCGCTCCGTTATGCCGGACCAGTTGAAAGCCGCGGAAAAGAACGGTGAGAACGTTACGTTCCTTGTCCTTGATCTCGATAATTTCAAGACAGTAAATGATACGCTCGGTCATGCGGCCGGAGATGAATTGCTGATCAAGGTCGGTAATCATCTCAATGAAATCACCGGCAACAAGGGCAATGTCGCGCGGCTTGGCGGCGATGAGTTTCTCATCTGGCTGCAAGGGATCGATAATGGCGAAGAAATCGACCGTTTTGCTGCCGAATTGCTTGCCTGTTTCAGGGAAGAGACCGTCATTGAAAACCGCAGATTTCTTGTGACCCTCAGTATCGGCGTGAGCCGTTTCCCAGAAGATGGAAAAGACGTCAGCACGCTTTTGAAAAACGCCGATGTTGCGCTCTACGAAGCCAAGGAAGAAGGGCGCAATACGTACCGCCGCTTCAGGGTTTCGCTTCGCGCCAAAATTGAAAAGCAGGTTAATCTCGAAAACGATCTGCGAACGGCAATTGAAGAAGAACAATTCGAGGTCTATTACCAGCCGCGCCTCGATGTCGCGACAAGTGAGATCATTGGCGGCGAGGCCCTGTTGCGGTGGCGTCACCCGACCCGCGGATTGCTGGCACCTGGCGCCTTTATCTCGACATGCGAGCAAACGGGCCTCATCAATGACATCGGTGAATGGGTCCTTGAACAAGTCGGCATTGAGCAGAATGCCCTTGAGCGGGGCGGCTATCCAATCACCCTTTCCGTCAACATTTCGCCGCGTCAGTTCAGGTCGCGCTCACTTGTCGATAGTGTGCTCTCGCTCCCGGACCGCACCGGATGCGATCCGAACAAGATCGAGCTTGAGATTACAGAATCCATGCTCATGAGCGACAATGAAGACGTGGCAAAACTTCTCTCCGCGTTCAAGGAGCGTGGCTACGGCATTGCGATTGACGACTTTGGCACGGGCTATTCGAACCTTGCCTACATCCAGCGCTATCCGATCACCAGCCTCAAGATCGACCGGTCCTTTGTGAACGATATCGAAAACAACGGTGCGGTCACACAGATGATCATCTCTCTTACTATGCTTCTCGGTATCAAAGCCGTTGCAGAAGGCGTTGAGACGGAAGGGCAGCGCGAATGGCTCCATACCCACAAATGCGAAGAATATCAGGGCTTTCTCTATTCGCCGGCGGTATCAGCTGACGAATTCCGGCACATGCTTGTGACCGCTAAAACCGAACCGGCGGATCTTATCCCTTTTCCCAAGGCGATGGGCTAAGATCCACAAGCCTTCAATCAGGACCCGACGTCTCGTTCCCGTTCGTCTTCGGCATTTTGCATCAACACCGGATTGGTAATGCCAATCCCGAAGGCCCCCTCAAAATCAGCACTGGATGCTCCATGACGCATTCCAACCGCAATCGAGGAGACGAGGACGTCAACCAGAGCCTGAGTCGCATCGTCATACTTAGCCGTTCCATCCGATCCCGCATCTTCGACGCGCTCAAGGTCCGGGAGAACCGCGAGCGACGGCGTGTTGATGATCCGATCGACACGGGTCTGGGCGTCACCATTGCGGCGCGTCTGACCGGTGAGCCATGATGCAACGATCCTTTGGGCGACCTTCTGGATATCATCGGAATCGCTTTGCGCGTCACACGGTTGAGCATCCAGTGCGCCCGACGACAATGTGTTGGCCGAGGTCAGCGGTTGTGACAGTTTCGAGCCGTCGCGATAAATCGCGACCGCCTTCAAAGCAAGCGCTGCACCCGTCGCAAACGTGTCCTGGCATGCCGCAAGGCTCGTCCGGCTCGGTACATTGACGGTTTTGGAAATCGCACCACTCACAAAGGGCTGTGCTGCTGCCATCATCCGCAAATGGCTCGTCATGGAAAGCGAGCGGTTGCCGTTTGCACCGCACGGAACGGAACAGTCGAAAACGGGCAGATGGCGCGGGTTCAGCCCCGGGGCGCCCTCGAGGGTCCCGTGGCCAAAGCAATGGGCGTTCGCCGTTCTGATTTCAGCCGCTGAAAAGCCGAGATGGCTTAGAAGGTTAAATCCGGGCTGCATGAGTTTGGCCTCACTCAATCCAACCGCCCTCGCGCAAAAGGCAAGCCCAAGGATCGGCGGTGCAAAGGCCGCTTCAAGGCAAGAGGCTGTCGCAACTGCACTTTCGGCAGCCTTGATCAACTGATCGGTCAGCCCGCGCGCCTTGAGGGTATCGGGATTGATGTGAGGGGCGGAGCGCAAGGTTCGGGCGCCGACTACATAGCGGTCAATCTCCTCAATCTCGTCCTCGGAATAGTCGAGTGCCCGCAAGGCCTCCGGGACGCAGCGGTTGATGATTACCACATGCCCGCCGCCAGCCAATGTCTTGTGTTTGACGAGCGCATAATCCGGCTCGATCCCCATGGTTTCGCAATCCAGGATAAGGCTCGTCGTGCCGGTTGGCGCAATCACACTCGCCTGCGCGTTGCGGTATCCGTGCTTTTCACCAAGCGACAAAGCGCGGTCCCATGCGTTGCGGGCCGCATCTATGAGGGACTGATGCATCCCGCCCGGTCCATCGAGCACGACCGGGAACCGAGACAAGCCTTCATACCCGTCCCGGTGACAGTGGGCTGCCCGGCGATGATTGCGAATGACACGCAGCATAGGATCCCGGTTTTCGGCAAAACCGCGAAACGGACCAATATCGGCGGCAATTTCGGCCGAAGTTGCGTAGGTCAGCCCCGTCATCAACGCCGTCACCGCACCACAAAAAATCCGCCCTTCATCGGAATCGTAAGGAACCCCCGACGCCATTAAAAGACCGCCAAGATTGGTGAAGCCGATCCCGAGCGGGCGATAGGCGTCGGTTTTTTCCGCCATTGCATGCGACGGATAAAGGGCTGCGGAAACCGAAATTTCCAACATCAGTGTGATGAGCCGAACGGCCTGTTCGAACGCGGCCAAATCCATCTCAAGTCCGCTATCTGACACCGCACGCAGATTGATGCACGCAAGGGTCGTTGCGGTATCATCGAGGAACAGGAACTCAGAGCAGGAGTTGGACCCGTTGATCCGCCCGCTTTGCGGACAGGTATGCCATTCATTAATTGTCGTCTCGAACTGGACGCCAGGATCGGCAGACGCCCAAGCTGCGGCGCCGATTTTGTTCCACAAATCCCGCGCTTTCACCGTTCTGGCGACTTTGTTGTTGGTGCGGTTGATCAGGTCCCAATTGCCATCGGCTTCGACGGCACTCAGAAACTCTTCGGACAGACGGATCGAATTGTTCGACCGTTGCCCCGATACGGAATGATAAGCATCGGAATCCCAGCCGGCGTCATACTCATCATGCGGCATCCAGGACCCGCCATGATCGGCTAGCTCTATCGTGCCGAGAATGGCATTATCGGGAACATTATGATCCCGCGCGTCCTCGATTGCGCGGCGCAAACGCGGATTGTTGCGAATCCGTACCGCGAGCGACTGTTGGGTTTTGCACTCACCGCAGGCGTTGAAAATCTCTTCAAGATAGCGATTGCAGACACGCGACCCCGAAACCAGCGCCGCTACTTTTCTCTCCTCTTCGACCTTCCAGTCGATGTAGTCGAAAATGTCGGGATGGTCCGCATCGACGATTACCATTTTCGATGGCTGACGGGTCGATCCTTTCGCTGTCACAAGGTGCGCTGCCCGGTCCGATGCCTTCAAAGCCGCGAGCAATCCAGATGACGTCCCTCCGCTTGACAGCTTTTCGCTGGCACCGCGCAGGCTTGAAAAATTCGCACCGGTGCCTGCCCCGAACTTCGCAATTTTCGCCTCATTGGAAATGAGTCCGATCACACCTTCATCGGCTACGAGATCATCCTTGATCGACTGGATAAAACAGGAATGGATGAACGCCCGCTCATAGGCAAGCGGCGCGTCATCGGTTTTGCCCGATTGCGCATCCGCAGTCGCATACCCCTCTCCGCCTTGGTCAATTCCATAGGCCCAATGGAGACCGGCGTTGAACCATTGAGGGCTGTTGGGCGCGAAGACCTGCAGAACGAGCATGCGCTGCATTTCATCGTAAAAGGCACGAGCATCCTCTTCGGAATCAAAATAGCCGCCCTTCCAGCCCCAATAAGTCCAGAACCCGGCAAGCCTGTGAAACACCTGGCGGGCGTCGCGCTCCGCTCCGAACCGGTTCTCTTCCGGCATGCCATTGAGTACTGCGTGATCGGGTTCGGAGCGCCACAGCCAGTCGGGCACACCAAGCTCCGGGATCGCCCGCGCTGCCGCCGGCACACCTGATTTGCGAAAGTACTTGCGAACCAGTATGTCGGTCGCAAGCCCGCTCCAGTGTGATGGCACGACAATGTTGTCGAACGCGAAGGCGCGCGTGCCGTCTGCGTTTCGAACGTCGACTGACACTGTAGAATATGTAATTTCACTAGGTGTCTTAAAAGATCCCTGTGTAAACAAGCGTTTGACCCGCATCTCAAACCCCGCTGCTTCCATATTGCCGGCGGAATCCGAGTGCCATTCGGCCCCAATGTGACTGCCACTTGGCCCTCAAACAGTCTCATGCCCCACCATTAGTAAAAAATTAACATTAACAAAATCTGAGACGCTAGGGGTGTATTTTGTAAATTGATAATATGGTAAACGGCCACTTATATTCATACTTTGTGATTACATAATTAACTGAATTCTGTATATTTTATCATCTATTCCCCTTAATACTTTTATTTTTAAGTATTTAATAGGATCAGATTCATTTTTTACCGTATTTTTCCATAAAATATTTTTATACCTGTTGAAATTGATAGACGTATGTCTTACTTCTCACACGGCATATAAAAGCATTGAACAGCCGTAGACGCCATTTGGTCTAAATGTTTGACATTTTGTTTCTAGGCATTTTCTTCACTCGGAAAAAGACTTACATCCCTGTAGAATTTCAAACGGCTTTCCGGTTTCAGAAACCGCCGAAAAACAGGGACGAAAAGCCGCACTTATGGGCGCTGAAGTTATCTCGAACACACGGATGACTTCGCAGCGCACGACCGGACGTCACGGCTGCATTGTCACAGAAGGTTCACTGTGTAGAATGGTGGCCGATGGCCTTGGGAAGCCGTCACCGATTACGCATTGCATATGCGGACAGGGCTTTATGGGAGGAGAACCTGATGAAAACACAAAACAATAATTCTACGATTTTGCGCCCGTCACGCCGTAGCGTGCTTGCTACGGGGGCCGCTTTCACCGGCCTTGCCGCAACCGGCCTCGGATTCGGTGAAGCACGGGCCGCGCAAAAACGCGGCGGGAGCATTCGCGCAGCCCTCGGGCACGGATCGACAACCGATACGCTGAACCCGGGCACCTGGGAAAACGATTTCGTCAATGGCCTTGGTTACGCCTATTGTGGCTACCTTACCGGTGTCCGCCGTGACGGATCTTTGGAACCCCAGATCGCAGAAAGCTGGGAGGCAAGCGCCGACGCGAAACAATGGCGCTTCAAGATCCGCTCCGGCGTCACCTTTCATTCCGGAAAGCCTGTCACGCCCGAGGATGTTGTCGCTTCAATCAATTTCCACCGCGGGGAAGATTCAACGTCAGCCGCCAAACCGCTCGTTGACGCAGTCATCGACATATCGGTCGATGGCGACACCGTTGTCTTCAACCTTCAGGCCGGAAGTGCGGACTTCCCGTTCACCTTCACCGATTACCACCTTCCGATCATGCCGGCAGGCGGTGAGCGCGGCATCGACTGGCGTTCCATGGATGGCTGCGGACCCTACAAGCTCGCCAATTTCCAGCCCGGCGTCAGCGTAAAACTCGTCAAAAACGAGAATGATTGGGATCCGAACCGGGGATTTTTTGAAGAGATCGAGGTGCTGTCCATTGTCGACGCAAACGCCAGAACGACGGCGTTTCTCTCCGGCGATGTGCAACTCATCGACAAGATCGATCTTAAGACGATTGCCCCGCTCAGCCGCAACAAGAACATCAAGATCCATTCGGTTGCCGGAAACCAGCACTATACGTTCGCGATGTCGGTCAACCAGGATCCCTTCAAGGACGTCAACATCAGACGCGCGCTCAAATATTCCGTTAATCGGCAGGAACTCGTCGACAAGATCCTGTTCGGCTACGGCTCGATCGGCAACGATCACCCGATAGGCCGCGGTCAGCGCTTCTACAATGATGAAATGCCGCAAACGGCCTATGATCCGGACAAGGCAAAGTTCTACCTGAAAGAAGCAGGCCTCGACAGTCTGACGGTTTCCCTGTCTGCTGCTGATGCCGCCTTTGGTGGCGCCGTTGACGCAGCTGTTCTCTTCCAGAATTCAGCCAAATCCGCCGGAATCGATCTCACAGTCAATCGTGTACCGAATGACGGCTATTGGGCCGATGTCTGGATGAAGCATTCCTTCAGCGCTGTTTACTGGGGCGGTCGGCCAGTGGAAGACGCCATGTTCACAACGGCGTATGCGGAGGGTGCTGCCTGGAACGACACCTTCTGGAACAATGCCCGCTTCAACGAGCTTCTGATTGCAGCACGTGCTGAACTCGACGAGGCAAAGCGGCGCGAAATGTATTACGAAATGCAGCTCATCCTTAACGAAGACGGCGGCGCGATCATTCCAATGTTTGCAAACTTCGTCTTTGCGACTGCAGCCAACATCGATACCGGCGGAGATGATTTCTCGTCCCATTGGGACAAGGATGGCCACCGCTGGTGGGAACGCTGGTCGTTTGCCTAAGAGGCGTTGCGGGAACATCGCTCCCTGCCCTCTTCTACCTCAACCTGACGCCCCGGTCTTGAGCCGGGGCGTTTTAAGATTACCTCCACCTCCGCAGCGGTTGCCCCGCGCCTTAATCCTGAAACGCGCTACATTGTGCCTAAAAACTGGTATCTCCTTCCGGAGTAGAAACCGATGGCGGAACGCGCACCTTCGCGGATCAGGGAAAAACCGGCCCAGCTTCCAAACCCGGCTCTTCCCGGTGCCGACTTTGCCGATTGTTACGCTCGCGATCTCGGGCACTCATCGATGACCGCGGAAGCATTTGCCCGCGCCATGATCAAGGACACGCCGGATTGGGCAAAGCGGCTTCTCATTCTTCGCAATATGCTGGTACGCCCGTTCGGGCTTTCCGGCGGCAAGACGGATGGAAACAGTGTCAACGGCTTTCCCTTCGTGTCATGCGAAGACGATCGGGTCGTTCTCGGCTTTGACGACAAGCACCTCGATTTTCGTATTGTCGTGGACATGACGGGGCGCGGCACGGAGAAAGCCTGCGCTCATGTGACGACACTTGTCCGCCGCCACGGTCTTCCGGGTAGGCTCTACCTTGCTGGAGTTCTTCCTTTCCACCGCAAAATCGTACCTGCCATGATGCGGCGAGTGCTCGTTGAGGGGTAATAACCTGGAGCGGGGGGTTTTGGATGATGCTCCCTATCCTTTGACCCTCGGAAAGACCGATGAGCCACCAAACACCGGCAAGCCGAAAAAACCGCGCACGATGAGATCGCCGTTTTCATTAAGTGAAAGGCGCCCGGAAAATTCGATCTTCGGCTGCATGGGGCTATCGAGGCGACCATTCTCCCAAACCCCGTTTTCCGGATTGAATTCGAAATCCTTAAAGACAATGAAGCCAACGCCTTCATTTCCATCGGGGATTTCGGGCGCTGTTGCGATTACGCCGAAGTAGCGCCCATCGTCCTTATAGACTTTTACGGTTCTGGACCGATCGGGGTTGAGATAAGTCCCAAGGATGGCATCAGCCTCCAAAGGCTCTGCCGAAATCGGGGTTACAAATAAAGCCAGCACGAAACCGGTAGCCGTGACCAGGCGTCTCATCATTTCTCACACCTTTGCGTACTTCGTTAAAATGGACCGTGTCATTCCATCCAGGCAGGACACTCAGCAAGAAGCGCTTCACTACTCGACCACAACTGCCCGCTCAGGTGCTGATCACGGGCCATCTTTGAGGGATTTACGACAACCGGATAACCACCGCGCATCGCGACGTAATCGCCGTTCTGACCGATGAGTGAACGCCCTGCCATCAGATAGGCGAAGGCATTGGCGCTCGCTGACAGCGTGCTCGTCCGATCTGCAGGCATCGTGCGGGACATAATGGGAAGTAGGATCCGAACCAGCCATTGCGGAAATTCGCGCGTCAGACGGGTACCCGGCACGAGACCCGGGTCGTAAGCAACAGAGAGGCCGTCCGGCCTTCGCCTTGCCAGCTCAAGTGAAGCCATGATGCAACAAAGCTTAGAAGTGGTATAGGAGCGTGCCGCTGCCCGCGGCCCGATCCGGTCGCGCTCGGGATCTGTCTCTGGATAGGCGAGCCTTAGCGCGTTCGCATGGTTCGGTGGCGGCGGCGGTGTCTTTTCTTCAGGGTCATGCGTGCCGCTTCCCGTCATCACAATATGGGCATCCGGCTCCAAAACATCCCACAGGCGCTGTATCATCGCGAAATGGGAGAGATAATTCACCTGGAACGCACGGTCGAAACCGTCTTCCGTCTTTTGAAGACGCCTGGGCGAGAGGCCCGCATTGAGGATCAGGCCGTCAATCGGCCCTCGTTGCATAACCTCCGCGCAAAAGGTCGCAACGCTCTGAAGCCGGGCAAGATCAAGCGGCAGAACCGTCACCTTCAATGCAATGTCGGCAGGGATATTTGAAGGATCCCTCGCCCCGACAATCACGGATTGCTCAATTTGACCAACAACCATACGAAGGGCTTCAAGACCGAAACCGGCCGTCGCACCGGTCACCACAAGTGTTCCGCGTTCTCCAGGATCAGACATGGACCGCACCTTCAATCTTGATTACAATTTCATACCTTCTGTAACTATGGGTTAAGTGACAGATTATTCAAGTCTGTCATCAAGAAAAAATGACCGAGCCTAAACGCCGCGAGACGGATACGTCGAAAACCCGCAGCAAGATCATTGAAGCGACTGATCGTTTGATCGGGGAAAAAGGCTTGAACGCAACCAGTGTTAGCGCTGTCGCACGGACCCTCGATATGTCCCACGCCAATGTTTATCGGCACTTTAAATCACGAGGCGATCTGCTTGTTGCAGTTGCAGAAACGTGGATGGCAGAGACCCGCAAAGCAAGCGAAGCCGCGATCGATCGTGAAAGGACGGAGGAAGACAATCTCGTTGCACTCGTCCTTGCTATTCGCGCGGAAATGTTTCGGCGATCCAACAATATGGCAGCCCTTGATCTTTATCATTTCGCGTTACGGGAGATGCCTCAGCAGGCGATCCATCACCACAAGCACCGTGCGCAATTGATTACCAAAATCACGGGCGCCCCCGAAAGAACGCCTGCCATTCTTGATGCGCTGCGCGGCTTTACTGACCCTAACCTGATCCTTGCAACCGAAGGACCGGATACAAGGTCCCGGATCAGGGAAGTGTGCCGACTCTTATGTGCGGGGCTCTCACAGAAGAATTGAAGGCCCGATACAAGGAACCTAGGCCCTCAAGTATTCGAACTCCTTTTTCACGTGTTCATAGCCTCCCGCCCATGCCTTGCGATAGAGTTCGATCACTGTCGTCTTCCTGGACTCCGCCCTCCCGTGCGCGCTTTCCTCATTTCGTGACGTTAAAGGTCGCAAGGAGATAGTTTTTCGGGTTTCCGAACATTTCCTGAAAGATCGACAGCGGCGTCGGCCAGGGAAGCGCCAGCGTTGCCTCGACATCACCACGCTCGATGGCAAGGTCAGCATCATGTTTCTTAACGAGATTGCGCATGCGGGCGTTCTCGTGAAGGCAGATCATATGCAGCTTCTTGATGCCCCGGTTCTGCGCTGCCGCAATCAGGTGATTAAAGAGCGCGTCGCCAATCCCCCTGTCCTGCCAATCAGCTTCCACGGCAAGGGCAACTTCCGCGGATTTCGGCATACTTTCAGGAAGTTCGCGCAATTCGGCAATCCCCCGGAGTTCATCATCGGGGAACGCCCCGTAATTCGCGGACGCGAGCGGGAAGATCGTCTCCACATAATCGGTGAGAAACGCATCGCCAACCGTATGGCCGAATCTGAAGCGCCGTGTCTCCTCGTCGAGCCTTTGAAAATGCCCTATCACGTGCGCCTGGTCGGATATTCGTAAGCGTCTGATTCCTGGATAAAAAAATGGGTTTTCATGTGTCATGATTTAGGACCTCTTTGCTCAGCCGGGCTTGCCGGCACCGAAAGTGTCCTCCCACGGTGACTGTAATGCTGCAGCGCAGCATCGTCCAGCATCAAAGACTAGACGCTGTGCTCAAATGAATGGCAGTTGAGTTATAAAATGTGGGTGGACGGGGCCCAAAACTCCGTCCTTCATGCGCCGTTTTTTGCGACATAGTCGCCCGTTCACAATGTCGAATAGCCGTAACGCAGATAGAGAAGCTCTTTACCATCTGGCGTATACGTCGCCTCCACCGTCATGCCATAGGGGATCGCGGCAAAAATCCGCGCCATAAAGCCGGAGGTTGGAAAACGCGGACCTTTGGTCTTCACATGCCATCCGGCGTGGACCTCAAGCGTTCCATCGCGATTGACATGGGGCTTTTTGGAACTCCAGCCGCCCTGTGAAACATTCAAGCCCTGCGCTTCAAACCAGTTAGCGGCTTCCGCGATACCACCCCATTTATGGAGGAGCCGAAATGTGCAGACCGTCGCCGCGCTGGTGCGGTCGATTCTGTCCCAGTCCATGCGCTTCAGATCCTCCCGCTTTTTCGCGTCAGCCCCCCATTCAAGACAGGATTGGGGATCGGGAAATCTGATGAGCGCCCATTTGATATCCGTGGTCAGGAAATGCTCATGCTCAACCTGAAAGGCTGGTTTACCCGGCAGATGCAATGGCGCTGGCACGATATGCATGAGAACGCCAATTGCGAACTGCACTGCAAAATAGGCCGGAACGGTCATCACGATCAGGTAGACCTTCTCATCCCACGCCGTGGTCTTGAAGTCTTTCAGTGACCATCCGGGCCGCCCCGCAACGCGGCCTGTGAGGCACCAATAGATCAAGAAGAACAGTGCGAGCGCGCCATAGAGCCGGTTAATGAAACCGACACCTAAAAGAAGCACCAAAAGAATTGTGATCAGTATCGATGCTTTTGTACCGATCGGGCCGCGCTCATGAAGATAAGAATCAATCCAGTAAAAGACGAGCGTCATCGCGATCGTAAAGCCGGCAAAAAACGGAAAGAAGAAAAGGGCAATAAAAAGCCCACCACCCGCACGATGGGTGAAATGGCCTTCGATGTCGGACCACACAAACGACGAAAGCATAAGGGCGACAAGCATTGAAACAATGACGGAAAACGCGATCCTGAAGAACCGGCTGACGCCTTCGCTGGAATCCATGTAAAGCGTGCCCATGATCGAACACCAAATGAGTATGGTTATAAATCAAAGTCTTATGGCCGCAATATAGACCAGGATCGGCTTGAAGGGCACCATTGCGCGGTATGGAAAAAGCAACGTCGTTAATTTGGGATCCTGTGCCCGCGAAGCGCGCTGATTACCCGCGCCGCTTGTGCGCTTCTTCGATGATCGTCTTGTTCAAGATGCGCACCGCGCCCACCATCAAGAGACGCATATCGCGGACGATGTAATCGGCAAGATCAGCATCGCTGATATCGTCGCCATCAATGTCGAGGCGGAAGCCCTGCCCTTGAAGCCCACCGCCATTCGAAAAGTCGATCTCGAAGTCGAAGCAGACGCGGTATTCCTTCGTCATGGCACTGATCTCCTTGTTTTCCTCTCCCATTTTTGCATCACACCCCTCATCCGACTTCCGGCGAATACATCACGTCGGTGCGCATGACGTATTTGCGGCCTGCGGTCACCGGCTCGCCGCAATGGCGGATCGGATGATAGAAAATGAGCGCCGAGCCCTTCTTCGGTTGCACACGGAAATCCGGGAAATAATGGCCATTGCACGAGCCTGAAAAGGCCGTGCCGCCACCCTCAAAATCGTCGTTCAGATAGATCATGAATGTAAATTGGCTGCGCTCGCCGTTCTTTCGCTCGAAATATCCGTCCTGGTGCCAGTCGAATTTTTGACCCACATCGTACCGGTAGAAACGAAAACGCTCGTTGAGGCTGAGCGCCTCACGGTTCCTGAAGGTCTTGGAGAGGTAGGGATAGAGTGTTTCGCCGAGTTCGCGCGCAGCCTCATGATCGTCACGGATCAGACGGTCATTGTTGCGAATGTCCGGGCGACGCTGATCGCCATGCA
>JBCDCZ010000088.1:0-15284 GCA_039180865.1 Pseudomonadota bacterium
GGGTTTGGGAATCTGCGGCTGAATCGAGAGTAGAAAGTTGGAATAACCGCGAATGTCACTAGAAAAATACCTGCAAGATATCGAACAGTGTCAGACGCTCGAAGACCTCAAGAAAATTTACCAAACAATTATCGAAAATTTCGGCTTCTCCGGATACAACTTCATGGATACCGGGAAGACTTACAACAGCATGCCCTATACTGACGGAACCAGCGGTAAGCGCTGGGAGGAAGAATACCAAACAGAGAACTTCGTTGACGTCGACCCTTGTATTTCCCACGCGAGACGAACGCATCGCGCGTTCACCTGGGACCAAGCTCCAATGCCAATCCGTGCCGGAAAGCATAAACCGCGCGGCTTGCAGCTGATGGATGCGGCTCAAGACCATGGCTTCAAACAGGGATTTGTCGTCCCGTATCATTTCGTCGATAGCGTTGGCCGGACTTATTCGAGTCTGGTCGTCCTGTTTTGGAAAGAGGGCGCATCCGACTTCCAAAAACAGATCAGCGAGGTCGAGGCGCAGGTTCAGGTCCTTACGATTTATTGGATCCAGAAGGTGGTGGATGTGGTCTATGACCAGTTCAAGCCGAAAGCGATTGAGAACATTGTCTCCAATTCCTCGATCGCAACCTTGTCGGACCGTGAGCGTGAGGTTCTGAGATGGACAGCCCTTGGCAAGACATCTCCTGAAGTCGCCGAGATACTGGATCTTTCCGATTATACGGTTCGTGATCACTGGAAGACGATCTTGAAGAAAACCGGGGCGAGTACGCGGACGGCTGCGGCTATGCAGGCGCTCCAGGCAGGCATTATCGACATTTGATTGTGACGTCCGGCACCGTTATTGGGCCTGTCAGGCGGCCTCCGGACATTCGTCACTTATCGGACCGATTGGGATGATGCCGCGCGCGTTTCGTTTGGGGCGGCATGGAATAATGTCCTGCTCGATAAACCCTCCGTTGAGGCCGCAACAGGATCCGGATGACTGGCTATTTTAACGCGGAGAAGGCCCCGGAAAAATCGAGATCGATAGTGCCAACAAGGTCTCGGGCACGTCCGGGCTTTCTTACTTCTTTTCAGTTGTAAGAACCGCCGCTGCCCGGCTGTCCAGACCTGCCAAAAGCTCGTCCCTTGATGCACCGGCCCTCGCTCGAACGGCTTGCGCCACCATCAAATCATGAAGAAGTTCCGCGCGGCGTTGCGGTGTTGGATCCTCCGACAGGTTGCCAGCCGCGGCCTCCGCTTCAAACCGCTTGCGGAATTCATTAATCGTTCGCGAAAAAACGTCCGCAAGTTGGTCACGTACCGCCGGATCTCGCTCGGCTGCTGTCGTTGCGCAGCAGGCGAAGAGGCAACCACTTGGTGCGTCTTCGAGTGTATTGCCATCCAGTGCGGTCGTCAGGAAGGTTCGGACCGCTTCTGAAATGGACTTGGTGCTTTGAAATGCCTGCAAAGGCCGCGCACCAATTGTCTGCCCGTAACGGTCCATCGCTCGCATGAAGAGTTCGGCCTTGTCTCCGAAAGCCGCATAGAGGCTTGGCCGTGAGAGGCCCATGGCGTCAGTGAGGGTCGTGAGCGACGCACCTTCATATCCGTGTTCCCAGAAAGAGCGGACTGCTGCGTCAAGTGCTGCATTGCGATCAATGCTGGGCGGTCTCCCTCTCGTCCGCGTCTTGTTTTCCGGAACGGATGTGTCGTGTTTGGACATTATTTTACCGATCTGCATTTAATTGTTGACGTGTCGCTGTCAAATATATTATCTGATCGATCAGTAAAATAATCAAGGATCAAATCATGCAACTTTCTGGAAAAATTGTTCTCGTCACGGGCGGCACTACGGGAATTGGCCGTGCAACCGCTGAACGCTTCGCGCGGGAAGGCGCCAAAGCCGTGATTATAACCGGTCAAAATGAAACACGCTTGGCGGAAACTCAGGCGGAAATGGCGTCGGCCGGTCTTCCGGTCACGGTGTTGCGTTGGCGGGCAAACGAGCCGGGCGACAATGCTGCGCTCGCTGGTTTGATCAAAGATAAGTTCGGCCAACTTGATGTTGTGTTCGCCAATGCCGGTGTCACCTGGCCGGCGCCATTGGGGCAGATCGATGCCGAGCAAGCACAAGCGCAATTGATGATCAATGTGACCGCACCCCTCCTGCTCATCCAAGCATTGCAGCCTTTGCTCTCAAATGGATCATCGGTCATCCTGAACACGTCCTGCCTGGATGTTCTGGGAATGCCGGGCATGGCTGTATATTCAGCTTCAAAGGCCGCCCTTCGTTCAGTTGCGCGCACCCTTTCGGCAGAACTTGGCGAACAGGGTATTCGCGTTAACACTGTCGCGCCTGGACCGGTCGAGACGCCAATCTATGAAAAGCTTGGCCTGCCGGAAGACCAGCTCAATGAGATGGCGGCGGGTATTCTTTCAAACGTACCTGCAGGCCGTTTCGGCAAGCCAGATGAGATTGCTTCCGCGGTTCTGTTTCTCGCCTCTGACGCATCATCTTACATGCGTGGTGCTGAGATTGCGGTCGATGGCGGGTGGACACATTTATGAGAGTTCTTCGCATCGACAGCAGCGCACAAACGGAAAGCGGTATCAGTCGTCACCTGACGGACCGGGTGATCGCCAACATCTTAGATCAGGGCGCGTTATCCGGTGTAACCATCCGCGATCTCGCCACTGAGCCCCTTCCGCAAGTGGACGCAGCCTGGGTTGACGCCAACACAACCCCGGTAGCCGAGCGGACGGAAGCCCAAGCTTCGGTTCTTGCCCTCTCCGAGACCTTGGTCGGAGAAATCGAGGATGCTGATCTGCTGGTCATTGGCACCCCGGTTTACAATTTTTCCGTTCCGGCAAGTCTCAAGCTCTGGATCGATCAGATATGTCGAGCGCGGCGCACCTTTGCTTACACTGAAAACGGACCGCAAGGCTTGATGACGGGAAAGTCCGCGATTGTCTGTTTTGTTTCCGGCGGCACGCCCTTCGCTTCAGACATCGACTTCGCCAGTGGTTACATCCGCCACATTTTGGGTTTCATCGGGATCACGGATGTCCATTTCGCTGTCGCCGACAGACGGTTCATGGATGACGAGGCGATTGCGCGGGCAGAAGCCGATGTCGATCGGATAACCCGAGATCTTTCAGCCCGCTCGGCCAACGCTGCCTAACGGTTGAAGGCACCCCGGGAAAACAACGCGGTCGTGTCAGGAACACGGCCGCGTTTTTGCGTTTTGTCTCGTGAATTGGGGTTACGACAGAGCGCTCAACACACGATCCGGTGTGAACGGCAAATGCCTGAGACGGCGACCGGTAAGGGCATAGAACGCATTTGCAATCGCAGGCGCCATTGGTGGAGTTGATAACTCTCCGATCCCGGTTGGCGGCGCATCGACGTCCATTAGTTCGACCGTCATTTCCGGTACTTCATTGGCGCGCAGGATCTCATAGTCGTAGAAATTCGATTGATCCACTTCACCACCGGTTATCGTCAGTCTCTCTTTCAGTGCGCTGCTGATACCGTAGACGATGCCACCCTCAAGCTGGTTTCTTGCGTTGTCTGGCGCAACGATGAGACCGGCATCGAACGCTCCCCAGGTATTGAGGACAGAAATTGCGCTGCTTCCTTCTTCAAGCGCGATTTCCACAACGACGGCTGCCTGGCTCGGTCCGTAATGTCCAAGTGCCAGCCCCAGAGCTGTGCCTTCACGCTTGCGGGAAAAGTCCGACAGTTCGAGTGCGCGGGTGAGAAGGTTCCTGCCGCGTGGGTTATCGCTCAGGAGGTCCATCCTGAGATCAATCGGATCCCGCCCCATTTCTTCCGCGAGTTCATCGATGAACACTTCTGCCGCGAAGTTGGTGTAAGCGGTTCCGATCGCCCGCCATGGGCTGAGGCGTGCGCGCCGTTCGGTGACGACATGCTCTGCAAGGAGATCCGGGAAACGGTAAAACGGGCTGCCCGCGCCATTCATCGTGACGATGTCCTTTGGCGCGACCTGCTCCCAGCGGACCGGGTTGAAATAGGCGATCACGGATGGAGCCGCGACGCGATGCCGCCATCCGGCGACTTCGCCTTCATCGGTGATCCCAGCGCTCATATGCTGGGCAGCCGCCGGACGAAACGCACCAAACCTGACATCATCTTCGCGGGTCCAGACAACTTTGACCGGGCGGCCCGCTGCCTTTGACGAGAGAAGGGCATCGCGCACGTAATCTTGTATGAGGGCGGTCCGGCGACCGAAACCGCCACCCATCGGCAGCATGTTGAGGCGCACGCGATCCGGCGTCGTTTCCAGAACGCGGCTGGTCGTAACGGTTGTGAGCGTCTGGCTCTGCGTTCCGGCCCACACTTCGGCGCCTTTGCCGTCGGCATCAACGGAGGCTACGACAGCCATCGGCTCCATCTGCGCATGATAGGCATAGTCTGAGAGGTAAAATCTCTCCAGCTTCCGACTGGCTGCGGCAATGGCCGCTGCGGCGTCGCCTTTCTGATCCCAGACAGCTCCCGATTTCGAAAGGTCTTGAGCGGTTTCGGAATACGCTGCGAGATCCGCCTCGCTATCGAAGGCACGGGCGGGCGAGGTTTCGCTCCAGGTAACGGAGAGCGCCTCGCGTCCAGCAAGCGCATGCTCATAGGTATCGGCGACAACAGCGATGCCATCAGGCAAAGTCACAAGATTAACAACACCTGCGCTCGACCGCGTTTCGTTGTCATCGATTTCGACCGGCGTTTCGTCTTCGACGGGAGCGCGCAGGACTGCCGCGTACAGCATGTCAGGTACGGCAATATCGATTGCATAATCCTTCTTGCCGGTGCTCTTTGCCTCTGTATCCCAGCGTGGGATATCTTTGCCGATCAGGCGATAATCCGATTTCGGTTTGAGGTCTGCCTCCGTGATTTCCGGGATTGTGACGGGTCCATTCCAGAGCGCGGCGATCTCGCCATAGGAGAGCGTTTTCCCGGAAGCCGGGTCGCGCACAAAGCTCGGACCGGTTTCGAGTGTTGACGGGTCGAGGTTCCAATGACGGGCAGCCACTCCGATCAGCATTCGGCGCGCTTGTGCGCCAGCCATGCGAAGCGGCGTGAAGTAAGCGCGCACGCCAGTACTTCCCGCTGTATAAAGAACGTTCCCAAAAAGTGGATTGCCATAGGTTCGATCGTCGCGGTCGAGTTGTTCGACCATGACATCGTCCCATTCCGCATCGAGTTCTTCCGCGAGAATTAGCGGAAGTGCGGTCGAGCTGCCCTGACCCATTTCGGTTAGCGGGTAGACAATGGTGATCGTCCCGTTCCGGTCAATGCGAAGCCACACATTGGGAGACATATCTTCTGAAGGCTCGTGCGCGGTTGCGACGCCGACGATACCGCCTGCGCCGATCGCGAACAAGACGGCAGCACTGCCACCCAGAAAGCTGCGGCGGCTCACTTCAAAGGTTTTTTCCATCTTGATTTCACCCATCATCAGGCCCCCCTGGCAGCGCGTTCAACGGCGCGTGTGATGCGTGCATAGGTGCCGCAGCGGCAAAGGTTCGTGCTCATATGCTCGCGGATCTCTTCGCGGCTCGGGTCAGGGTTTTGTGCAAGAAGGTCGGCGGCGCGCATGATCTGGCCGGACTGGCAATAGCCGCATTGCGGAACCTGTTCGGCGACCCAGGCCCTTTGGAGGGGGTGATCGCCGTCCGGCGCAAGCCCTTCGATTGTGGTGACATTGGCGCCTTCCAGATCGGCAACAAAAACCTGACATGCATAAGTGGCCTGTCCATCGACGTGAACGGTGCAGGCGCCGCAAGCGGCAACACCACAGCCATATTTGGTTCCGGTTAATCCGAGTTCGTCACGCAGGAAAAACAGGAGCCTTGTCTCGTCCTCTCCGTCGACTTCGACGGCCTTCCCGTTTACAGTCAATTGCACCATTGCGCACCTCGCTTCGCTCTATTGCCCCATCTGTGGAGCACGTGTGACTACTTATATGGTGCTGGGAATCCCGCCTGACTTGCGCAAACTGGCCAAAGGCTATCGAGATCCGGCCATTATGGATTTGAACGATCACCCCGCAGATCATGCATCAGCGCCAATTGTCGGTGACGCCTGGAATGCGGTCGGCCCGCAATACATCTCGACCCATAGCCATGTTCGCGGGCAAATCATCTACACTGCTGAAGGATGCGTCACCGTTGAGGTTACGGAGGGCCTGTTTGTTGTTCCGGCACACCGTGCTCTATGGGTGCCGCCGGCGGTTACGCATAGCGCGCATTATCCAGACAAAGTTGCGTTTCGCGGAATCTACGTGTCGCCCGATCTTTGCTCCGACTTGCCCCTGGCAACCAGCTTTCTCCAAGTGGATGCGCTTTCGCGTGAGCTCATAGAGGCGGCTGCGCACCGGCCTTGGGATTACGCTGAAGATAGCCCGGATTCGAGGTTGATGAATGTGCTTCTCGATCAAATTCGGATCCTCGCCGATGCGCCCTTGGCGTTGCCGGATGCAAGGGATGAGCGCCTTCGGCGCGTCACGGCGGAGCTGCGTGGTGCACCGAATGATAACCGGACGTTAGCGGATTGGGCATCTCTCGGTGGCATGAGCGAGCGTAATTTCACGAGGCGTTTCCGAGAAGAGACGGGTATGAGTTTTTCGGCCTGGCGGCAGCAATTGCTTGTTCTGAAGGCGGTTGAGAAACTTGCGATCGGCGAGGCGGTAACTCGCGTTGCTATTGACCTTGGCTTCGCTTCGCCGAGCAGCTTTGCGGCGATGTTCAAGCGTGAAACCGGATTTGCCCCAAGTGCTTATTTCACGTCGCCCCGGGATGACGTGGTGGACGATCCCACGGGAAGTCGGATTACAAACCGCTGAATTTCGGCCGGTTCTAATCCAAGGTCAGTTTCCGAAGTTTATTGACTTGGGTTCGGTTCAGCGTCGTCTGACGGGCCGCTGACCCCTTTCGCGACGCGCCCGACCATTGCGACGAACAGGTCTTTCTCTTCTTCGTGCAGCGCGCTGAGCATAGCGCCTGAATTCCGCATGTCTTGGCGTAGGATGGCTTCCAGCACGTCAGCGCCTTCCTCGGTCAGAGAAACACAAAGTGCTCTTCGGTCAGTTTTGTCGGGGGATGTGAACACGAGCCCCCGTTTTTCCAGTGACTTGACTGCTGTCGAAACTGTCGAGCGGGGGACAGATAGGATATCCGCGAGATGGGATGGGCGGACTGCACCTTCGGCTGAGATGCTTCTCAACATATTGAAATAAAGCGGATTAAAGGGAATCCGTCCCTCTGCCGGTGCACCGCTTCGGCCCGCAACGAGGAGTGCTCTTATAATAAGGTTCACATACCTAGCCAGTTCTTCTGTGCGTTGTTGGTCAGACATTCGTCATCAATCTGGTTGAAATGATACGTACTATGTACTAATTTAGTACGGCATCCGTACCATATCCAAAGAGGTCAAAATTATGCTTCGTTTCATCATGATTGCTGGTTTTGCAACACTCCTTGCAGCCTGTAACGAACCAGACGTTCCCATCGCAGCGCCCCAACTAACCACGCCTCCTGACGTGGCTACAACCGGTTTTCTCACTGCTCAAGTTGAGGAAACCATTCCCCTCAGCGTGCCTGAAGTCCGGGCCTTCTTGAAAAGGAGGCCCCTGATAGACTTCCTGAAGCCGACGGAAAACATCTCAAATCCGGTCGAAACGAAGGTTCTTGCAGGAACATGGCCGCAAGCCGGAGCAACCCGTTGGGTTCGCCTCGCGGACGGACATTATGTTGTTGAGCGTGTGATTGAGAACCGGCAGGATTTTTTCAAGTACCAACTCTATGTGTTTACAAGTGCGACGGGCCGCGGCGTTGAACAGATTGTCGGCGAACAAAGGTTTCTCCCTGTAGACGGTGGAACCCGCTTTGTCTGGACCTATAACGTGTTGCCAAGCAATTTCATCACCCGTCAGGTCGTCCGTGGGAACATGAACGAGATAGAAGCCTATATATCCGGTGGTTTGGAGCGTTTTTCTGCCGCAGCGAGCGCAACAGGAGGCGCGTAATCTCCAGGGCTTAAACAAGGACTTCCGACAAAACGACAAAACGACAAAACCCTACTGCTGAGTCTCTCTGGCTCGGCATCAGGGTTTATCAGCGGTGGTTTTCATAAGTAAGGCTGCAGAACGGCGCGACAGTGCGCCGCACAGATGGATCTGGCGACGGGAAGAAGACGTACTATCTCGAAACTGGAACGGAAACCTGGAGTTCAGTGACCATGCTTAACCGCCGGATCTTCTCGACTGTCCTTTTCGCGTCAACCCTTCTGCCTAACGCGATCGCACACGCAGCTGGCCGCACATCGTCTGGAATGACCGCCTTTAGTCATAGCTTCACAACTGTCGACGGCGATCCGTTACCGCTCTCCCAGTTCGAAGGAAAAGCGATCCTTGTTGTTAACACGGCATCGCAATGTGGCTTCACCGATCAATATGGTCCGCTCCAGGCACTTCATGAAGAGTTCTCCGACGCGGGTCTTGTTGTTATTGGCGTCCCGTCCGGCGATTTCGGTGGGCAGGAGTTCGACAGCAACGCCGACATCAAGAGCTTCGTCGAACGAGGCTACAAGGTCGATTTCCCGCTCACATCCAAAACCCTCGTGTCCGGAAACAACGCCCACGCATTCTACAAATGGGCGGGTGACGAGGTCGGATTTGTGGGGAGACCACGTTGGAACTTCCACAAATATCTAATCGGACGCGATGGTAAGGTGCAAAACTGGTTCTCAACCATCACACAGCCGGATTCACCAGCGCTCAAATCGGCGATTAGGCGGGCGCTTAGTAGCAGGGTCTAGTCTGCCGGCACTCCACGGTTTAGTGCCTTACTGACCAGATTGTCGGGGATCCGGCAAAGGCGTCGAAAAGGGCACGTGCCTGCCCCGGCTGGCTCAACGTGCGCTCCGACAGGGTTCCGATACTGGAATGCCACGCCGATTGCCGCAGGGCTAGCCACCCTCTTCCACATCCATGAGACTGAGCCCAACCAGTTTTGTGCGAACGGATCGCATTGCATGGCGGCCACTCCTTTCCATGATTTTCTGCGCGACACGAAAGGTGTCGATTTCCCGGGACCATTCAGAACCAGGCTCGTTCCGTGCGGTGCCTGTGGGATGACCAGTCCGCATTCGCAAAATTGGGGTGGGCGGAAATCGTGCTCTGCATGGCGCAGTTGGACGAGTGGGGATGTGTCGCAATCTCTAACACAGGCGTAAGGAGCAGAATGCGATTGGGGCGAGGTGTGTTAAGGGGCATGATTCGAGCCGGGTTTTGCAATCGCCAAGTCAGCAGGATGCTCGAGACCGTATAGGTTCGGGAATGGAGAGGACGAAACTATGAGAACCCATGCTCAGGCTGTCGTGATCGGAGGCGGCGTTGTCGGTTGCTCAATCCTCTATCACCTGACGCGTGCAGGATGGAGTGACGTGATCCTGCTTGAACGCTCCGAACTCACAAGCGGCTCGACCTGGCATGCGGCTGCAAACATCCACGGTCTTCACGACAACACGAACATATCGCGTCTCCAGCACTACACGATGCAACTTTATAAGGATCTTGAAGCGGAAACCGGTCAGAGCTGCGGTGTTTTTCAGCCCGGCAGCCTTTATCTCGCCCAGACCGAAGAGCGCGAGCATCAGTTGCGCCTGCAGGAAGCGAAAGCGCGCCGCTATGGCATGAATTTCCATGAAGTGAGCCGCGATGAAGCCGAACGGCTTCACCCGCTCGTCGATTTCGATGGTATTCGCTGCATCATGTTCGAACCGGATGGTGGCAATGTGGATCCATCCGGAGTGACGAATGCCTATGCTGTTGGCGCCCGGCAGAAGGGTGCGGAAATCCAGCGTTTTACGCCGGTACTCGGGACCGAGCCCCAGCCTGACGGAAGCTGGATCGTCTGCACGGATAAAGGGGATATTCGGACAGACTGGATTGTGAATGCCGCTGGCCTCTGGGCCCGGGAAGTTGGAGCCATGGCCGGTCTCGATCTGCCGCTTCTTCCAACGGAACACCAATATTTCGTTACTGAGACGATCCCGGAAGTCTCGGCGCTCGACCGCCGCCTTCCATCCGTCGCAGACCGGGATGGAGAATACTATCTACGCCAAGAAGGTCTCGGCCTTCTTGTGGGGGCCTATGAACGGGATCTCCGCTACTGGGCCGAAGAAGGAACACCGCTCGATTTTGGTCACGACCTTTTCCCGGATGATCTTGAGCGCATCGAAGAGAATATGTTGCGTGCCATTGAACGCGTTCCGTCCGTCGGTGAAGCCGGGATCAAGCGCGTTATAAACGGCCCGATGATCTGGTCTCCGGATTCTGCCGTGCTCCTTGGGCCGGTTCCGGAACTCAAAGGATACTTCTGTGCCTGCGGCATGATCCCGGGCTTTTCCCAGTCTGGCGGTCTTGGTAAACATGCGGCTGAATGGATCGTTGAGGGCGAGCCTCGCCTCGACATGTTCGGATGGGACGTCACCCGCTTCGGAAACTGGACCACGAAAGACTTCACCAAAGCACGGGTCGGTGACCAATACGCTCACCGCTTCAAGATCCATTTTCCAAACGAAGAGCGTGAAGCTGGCCGTCCGTTGCGCACCCGTCCGGTCTATGAACTCCAGAAGGAAATCGGCGGTGTCTTCGGATTGAATTATGGCTGGGAGCACCCCTTATGGTTTGCCGCCGACGGCGAACCGGGAGACGAGAGTATCGGATTTGGGCGTCAGAACTGGTGGGAACCAGTGGGCCGTGAGGCGAAGGATCTCAGGGAACGCGCTGGTATCATCGATATTTCAAATTTTGCGAAATACGAGATTTCCGGGCCTGGTGCCGAAGACTGGTTGAATGCGCTTCTTGCCAATCGCATGCCGCAAAAAATCGGCCGATCCTGCCTGACGCCATTGATCGGCGCACGCGGCGGTGTCGCTGGCGATTTCACCGTGACCCGGCTCGATGATGAGCGTTTTTTGATGATCGGGTCAGGCATGGCTGAGCGCTTCCATCAGCGCTTCTTCAAAGAGATACCGCTTCCGGAGGGAACCGAGTTTCGGTCACGCACCGAAGATCTTTGCGGGTTCAATGTGGCCGGGCCGCTCGCGCGTGATCTTATCGGAAGACTGACGAATGCGGATCTTTCGAATGACTCGTTTCCGTTCATGCGATCGAAAACCATCGTGGTTGGCGGTGTCGATTGCGTTGCGATCCGTGTCTCGTTCACGGGCGATCTTGGATGGGAGTTGCATTGCGCCGAGCGGGATCAGGTGGCGCTGTATAAGGCGCTCCTTGAAGCCGGGGCCGCGATGGATGTTGGCCCGGTCGGGAGCCGTGCTCTCATGAGCCTCAGGGTTGAGAAAGGCTATGGGTCCTGGGGCCGGGATTACTCACCGGAATATTGGCCGCATGAGAGTGGTCTTTCGAGGCTTGTCAAAGAGGACAAGGATTTCCTCAACAAAGCGGCATGGCTTGCGATTAAAGATCAACCTGCCCGGGAAGTTCTCTCAATCCTGGAGGTCGATGCGGACGATGCGGATGCGACCGGCGGAGAACCGATCTTCCTAAAAGACGGAACGCCAGTTGGGCAGGTGAGCTCCGGCGCCTATGGATATAGCGTCGGAAAATCTCTGGCTCTCGCCTACCTGAAAGCTGATGCCGTGGCACCCGGCGATGTGGTGGAAGTCGCAGTTCTAGGCCGCGCCTGTAACGCTGTCGTGCTTGCAGAACCACCCTTTGACCCCAAGGGCGAGCGTCTCAGGGGACTTGCGCCTTAAGGGCTGGACTCGGTTGTTCCTCCAAAGGTGAAGAACGCTCTTCGGGTTTCTGACCATTAGGTGTTTTTATTCCGGCTGGAGCTGCTGCGAGGAGTGTGCGCGTATAGTCATCCTGCGGGGCGTCCATAACGGTTTCCGTTGGGCCTTCTTCGACAATTCGTCCGTTGCGCATGACAATGATGCGGTCACACAGAAGCCGGACGACCTGAAGGTCGTGGCTCACGAAGAGATAAGACAAGCCCAGTTTCGCGCGCAGATCGGCCAGCAGATTTAGGACGATCGCCTGGATCGAAACATCAAGGGCTGCCGTCGGTTCATCTAGGATCAGGAGTTTGGGTCTTGCCGCAATGGCCCGCGCAATGCCCACCCTTGCATTCTGTCCGCCGGACAATTGATGCGGGAAACGGTCGAGCAGATGAACCGGAAAGCCAACCTGCCCGGCGAGTTCCTCAACACGGGATCGGACATCATCTTTGGTCAACCGGCGGATCGGATCCGCGATTGCCTGGCGGGCGGTAAAGCGTGGATTGAGGCTGTCTAGCGCGTCCTGAAACACCATCTGCAAGTGTGCACGGCGCCTGTCGCGCGCGAAGCGCTTCGCAGGAACGTCTGTCAGAGGCTTGCCTTCAAACAGGATCGTGCCCGATGTTGGATCGAGAAGCCGCATAATGATCGACGACGTCGTGGACTTTCCGCAGCCTGATTCACCAACGAGGCCAAGGGTTTCTCCCTGGCGGATCGTCAGTGAGATACCGTCGACCGCCGTTACCGCATTGTGCCCTGTGCCGAAGGTCTTCTTGAGATCGATGACCTCTAGTAAGTCGGGACCCAAATTCGGACGGTCCGGAGCCGGGCGTGGTGGGTCCAACAGACCGCCGACATTGCTTCCCGGACGCGGTGTCGCCTTGATGAGACGCCGTGTGTAAGCGTCTTTTGCATCTTCGATAAGGCCGTCTGGTGTATCGGTCTCGACGATCTCGCCGTCCTTCATGACAACCAGGCGATTGCAATATTCCGCCGCGAGACCGAGATCGTGGGTGATCAGAATAAAGCTCATGTCCCGCTCGCGTGTGAGATCACGTAAGAGATCCATGATGACTTTTTGGGTCGTTACATCGAGACCTGTTGTTGGCTCGTCGGCGATCAGAAGGCGCGGGTTGCAGGCAAGGGCGAGGGCAATCACCACACGCTGACATTGTCCGCCGGACATTTCGAACGGATAGGCGTGATACCGTTTTTCCGGTTCCGGAATGCGCACTGTCCGAAGCGCTTCAATGGCGGCCTGTTTGGCACCGAACCGGGTCGTCTGAGCATGGCGGCGTAGCACGTCTTCCAACTGGTGACCGACTTTCCGGATCGGATTGAGGGCTGCGCGCGGATTTTGGAAGATCATGGAAATCTCGCGGCCCCTGATGTCGCGCATCTCGCGGGCCGACAAATCATTGAGGTCGATACCGTCGAAAATCAGCCGTCCCCCGTCGATGCGGCCCTTTTTGTCGAGGATGCGCAGGACCGCATAGGAGCTGACCGATTTCCCGGACCCGCTTTCACCGACGATCCCGAGAGTTTCGCCTTTTGCGACATCGAAGCTGACCTTGCGGACCGCGTGAACATCGCCGCGCCGGGTTTTGAAAGAGACTTCGAGATCTTCCACTGTCAGAAACATCAGCTTCTCTGCCTCGGATCGACGATGTCACGCAGGCCGTCTCCCAGAAGGTTGAAGGCGAAGACGGTGATCATCAGAGCGAGGCCAGGGAAGAAGGCAAGCCACCATTCACCGGAGACAACAAAGTTTGCTCCTTCGGCGACCATGATCCCCCATTCCGGGGTTGGTGGGCGCACACCGAGACCGATGAAAGAGAGCCCGGCAGCGTTCAGGATCGCCCACCCCATATTGAGGGAGATCTGCACCATCATTGGCGGCAGGATGTTCGGGAAGATGTGGAGCGCAAGAACCCTGAGATCGGAATTTCCGGCAAGTCTCGCCGCTTGCGCGAAACCGGCATCCCGCCGGATCCTCACCTCCGCCCGTGCAACACGGGCGTAAAAGGGCAGGTTGATGATCGCTGTTGCGTAGATGATGTTTTCGACCGTGTTCCCGAGTGCTGCAACGATACCCATAGCAAGGACGAAGAGTGGGAACGCCATGATTGTGTCGATCATTCGGCCTGTGACGGCATCAATCCAGGCGCCCCAATAGCCTGCCGCCGACCCTATCATCGCGCCAACGACGAAGGACAGCGCGACGGCTGCGACCGAGATCATCAGATCGAGCCGGGTCGCGTAGACAACCCTTGAAAAGACATCGCGGCCAAGATTGTCGGTACCAAACCAATGATCGAAGGAGGGAGGCTGGAGCGCCCGCGCCGCATTGGATTCAAGCGGATCATAGGGAACAAGCCCCGGCCCGAAAATCGCGGTCAGGATGATGATTGCGAAAAGAGCGAATGCGAAGGCGGTGACCGGATTGTCCGTGATCACATAGATCGCGTGATCGAGGAACCGGTTTTCTTTCGGAACGGGCGCCTTATCGCGGCTTTCTGCGAGGGGATCGATATCCGACATCTTTGCCTACCGGGTTCGCGGATCGATCAGCGTGTAGACGATGTCGATTGTTAGGTTCAGAAGAACGAACAGGATCGCCATTGCGAGGACAAAGCCCTGGACAGCGGCGTAATCGGAAACGACGAGGGCCTCGACGGCATAGGAGCCGATACCGGGCCAGGAAAAGACTTTTTCCACGAGGACATTCGCGCCGAGCATGAACGAAAACACCATGCCAAGCGTCGTGACCACAGGAAGCATGGCGTTTCTAAAGGCGTAGTCGCCGATGATCTTACGTTCGCTAAGACCCGCCGCACGCGCCGTACGGATATAGTCGGATGACAGCGACTGCAACATGGCGGCCCGGGCCATGCGCGCGAGCGGCGCGAGGGTGAATAGGGCAAGGGTGACAGCCGGAAGGACGAGCTGTTTCATCGCGCCGAACATGGTCTCAAAGTCGCCTATGAGGGCAGCGTCTATGATGTAAAAGCCGGTCACCTCCGGCGGGGAGAGATAGATGAAATCGAGCCTGCCAAGTGGGGAGGGTGCCCAGTCCAATAGGTAATAGAAGACATAAATGAGCACGATACCGGTGAAGAAGGTCGGAAGCGAAACGCCTGCGGTGACGAGCGCGCGGCAGAAATGGTCAACTAGACTGCCTTGATAGACGGCTGCTGCTACTCCGAGCGGAAGCGCGATCAAGCAGGATAAGAGAAGCGCGGTCAACGTCAGTTCGAGGGAAGCGGGAAGGCGTCGGGCGAGTTCTTCTATCACCGGCTGACCGGTGGAGAGACTGTTGCCGAGATCACCTTGCAATAGGTCACCGGCGTAAACGAAGAACTGGACTGGGAGCGGTTGATCAAGGCCAAGGGATTGCCGGATCTGGGCAATCGATTCTTCGGTTGCTGCCGGTCCGGCGAAATAGGCTGCCGGGTCGCCCGGCAGCGCTCTTGTTAGA
>JBCDCZ010000089.1:0-15258 GCA_039180865.1 Pseudomonadota bacterium
GCGCCGGGCAATCGACTTTCCAAGCCTCGACCACAGGTCAGCGACTTTCGTGGACATGTTCACACCATTACGCGCAGGTGTGCGCCGTATTCTCAAGTCGAAAGATGCAGAAGTCGTCATTTTCCCCGCTACCGGGACAGCGGGTTGGGAAGCAGCGATTACAAATACCTTGTCGCCTGGTGATACGGTTCTGGCTGCACGGCATGGCATGTTCTCCCATCGCTGGATCGATTTGTGTGAGCGTCATGAGTTGAACGTTGTTGTCGTTGAAGGCGAATGGGGGGATGGCACACCCGTCGATGCCTATGAGCGTATTCTGAAGGCTGACAAAGACCATCAAATCAAAGCTGTTCTCGCGACGCACAACGAAACAGCGACCGGCGTCCGCTCGGACATGCGCGCGGTTCGTACTGCGCTCGACCGGGCAGATCACCCGGCCCTCTTCATGGTTGATGGTGTGAGTTCAATCGCCTCGATGGATTTTCGCATGGACGAATGGGGTGTTGATCTCGCTGTCACGGGATCACAGAAGGGCTTTATGCTGCCTGCCGGTCTCGCGATTGTCGGGATCAGTCAAAAGGCCATGAACTGTATTGCTGACGCCCGCGGCCGTCGGTGCTTCCTCGATTTCCGCATGATGATCGACGCGAACGATAATGGCGGCTACCCCTATACACCTGCCGTCAATCTCCTGCGCGGCCTTAGCCATTCAATCGAGATGCTCGAGAATGAGGGATTGCACAATGTCTTCGCCCGCCATTTTCGCATCGCTGAGGGTGTCAGACAGGCTACCCGCGCCTGGGGCCTCAAACTCTGTGCGAAGAATGAGCGGCTTTATTCTGACACGGTAAGTGCTATCATGGTCCCGGAGGGTTTCAACGCGAATGAGATTGTGACGCACGCCGCTGAGCGGTATGGCGTTGCCTTCGGCGTAGGGCTTGGCGAAGTGGCTGGAAAGGTCTTCCGCATCGGACACCTTGGCAGCATGACGGACGTCATGGCGCTTTCAGGAATTGCGACGGCGGAAATGGTCATGGCCGATCTCGAGATTCCGTTTGAAATGGGCTCGGGCGTTGCAGCAGCGGCAAACTTTTATCGCCGCACCAGCCAACAGGCCGTCGTTCAGCACCCGCGGCGGGCCGCCTAAACATCACGCCCGACAGGCCAGTCGGGCCGAGGAGGACGATCCATGAATATCCAGGCAAAATCGTCGGAGATGACAATTCCGACTTATGACGATGTGGTCGCGGCGCATGACCGCATTCGCCCCTACATCCACCGCACGCCTGTTCTGACGAGCGAATACATGGATGAGCTGACAGGTGCGAAGCTGCATTTCAAATGTGAGAACTTTCAAAAAGCTGGCGCATTCAAAGTGCGAGGCGCCTGCAACGCGGTCTTCGGCCTTACCGAAGAGCAGGCAAAACTCGGCGTTGCCACGCACTCCTCCGGCAATCACGCTTTGTCGCTTTCCTATGCCGCCGGCCGTCGCGGCATTCCGTGCACCGTTGTGATGCCGCATACCGCACCGGAAGCAAAGAAAGCAGCTGTCAGAGGCTACGGCGGAAAAATCGTTGAATGCGAACCAAGCACTTCATCGCGCGAAGCGACCTTTGCGGAAGTTGTTGCAGAAACCGGCGCTGAATTCATCCATCCTTACAATGATCCACGCGTCATTGCTGGACAGGGAACCTGCGCGAAAGAAATGGTGGAAGACCTGGGTGACCTCGATGCCGTCATCGCCCCCATCGGCGGTGGCGGCATGGTTTCAGGATCCTGCCTGACGCTTTCCAATATTGCGCCGGAAACCAAGATCTATGCCGCAGAACCGAAAAACGCAGATGACGCGTACCGTTCTTTCAAGGCAGGACATATCATCGCCGATGATGCGCCTCAGACCATTGCGGACGGATTGAAAGTTCCATTGAAGGAACTCACCTGGCATTTCGTTTCAAACCACGTGACAGGTATATTAACAGCCACTGAAGAGGAAATCATCGATGCCATGTACATCACATGGCAGCGGATGAAGATCGTTATGGAACCGTCCTGCGCAGTGCCGCTTGCAACAATCATCAAGAACAAAGACGTCTTTGCCGGAAAACGCGTTGGCGTTGTGATCACCGGCGGCAATGTCGACCTGAAAAAACTGCCCTGGATGAACCAAGCCTGATCGTCCGGAGCCGAGCCCGTCCCATCCCCGAGGAGGAATTCCTATGAATATCATGCAGAAAATTGAAGAGCTCGAAGTTGGATATGATGTGCCCGCCGCTGTGGGCATGAACGAAGCCGACATTCAGACCCCGTGCCTCATCGTCGATCTCGACGCATTTGAGCGCAATGTGAAGAAAATGCGCGAGCATTGCGAGAAAATGGGCGTGCGCCACCGCGTTCACGGCAAGATGCACAAGTCCGCTGATGTCGCGAAATACCAGATCGAAGAAGGTAAAGCCTGCGGCGTTTGCTGCCAGAAGGTCTCGGAAGCGGAAGCCTTTGTGCGCGCCGGGGTGATGGATGTGCTTGTCTCCAATCAGGTCCGCGATCCGGCAAAAATCGATCGTCTTGCACGCCTTCCAAAACTTGGCGCGCGGGCAATCTGCTGCGTCGACGATATTGAGAATGTTGCAGATCTTTCAGCGGCTGCAGTTAAGCATGGAACGACGATTGAATGCCTGGTCGAGATTGACTGCGGTGCCGGACGCTGCGGCGTGACCACAACGCCGGATGTTGTCGCCATTGCCAAGGCCATCGATGAAGCCGAAGGACTTAAATTCTCCGGGCTGCAAGCCTATCAGGGCGCGATGCAGCACATGGACAATTACGATGATCGCAGGTCGAAAATCGACATTGCCATTGCAATGGTTACCGATGCCGTCAATGCGCTGAAAGAGCTTGGCCTTGAATGCGACATCGTTGGTGGTGGCGGTACCGGTTCCTATTACTTCGAAGGAAATTCCGGCGTTTACAATGAACTCCAGTGCGGCTCCTACGCATTCATGGATGCCGATTACGGACGGATCCTCGACAAGGATGGCAACCGGATCGACAGGGGAGAATGGGAAAACGCGCTCTTCATTCTGACGAGTGTGATGAGCCATGCGAAAGCCGACAAGGCAATCTGCGATGCGGGCCTGAAAGCTCAATCTGTCGACAGCGGTCTGCCCGTGATTTTCGGACGCGACGATGTTGAATACGTCAAATGTTCAGACGAGCACGGCGTGATCGCTGATCCCCAAGCTGTCCTCAAAGTGAACGACAAGCTCCGTCTTGTTCCCGGTCACTGCGATCCGACCTGCAACGTGCATGATTTCTATATCGGCGTCAGAGGCGGCAAGGTGGAAACCGTCTGGCC
The DNA here is from genome assembly GCA_039180865.1 of Pseudomonadota bacterium. GTDB lineage: Bacteria > Pseudomonadota > Alphaproteobacteria > Rhizobiales > JACESI01 > JBCDCU01. The sequence goes on from JBCDCZ010000089.1 coordinate 3,353, forward strand.
GATCACGGCACGCGGCAAGGCTTACTAAAAGCCAATCTTTCAACATCAGCCCGGCGCCATGTGCCGGGCTCTTCCAACTACGTACCCCATGAACGGCCGCAGCTCACTGCGCGCCGTTCAAATTGCAATCAGGTGAGTATCCATGGCCAATCAATCCTCTAGCGCAGGCGGCATCCTTGTCGTCAACGAAGCCCTTTGCGAAGACCTTGTTGACCGTAAATCGGCATTCGATGCCGTCGAAGCCGTCTTTGGAGCCATGGCGAAGGGCGATGCCTGGAACTTTCCGGTCGTACGTGAGGCCCTCGGCCATGCCGATGCGCTTTACGGTTTTAAATCCGGCTTCGACCGGGGTGGGCTCGCGCTTGGCGTGAAATCCGGCGGCTACTGGCCGGGCAACATGGATAAGGGCCTTACCAATCACCAGTCGACGGTTTTCCTGTTCAACCCTGACACCGGACAATTGAGCGCGCTTGTTGCCGGAAATTACCTGACCGCCGTGCGCACCGCCGCCTCGTCTTCCGTTTCCGTCCACCATCTTGCCCGCAAGGATGCGAAAGTGCTCGGCATGCTGGGCGCAGGGCACCAGGCGCAATTCCAGATGCGATCCGCGTTGGAACAGCGCGATTTCAACCGCGTTGTCTGCTGGAACCCCCATGCTGATATGATACCGCGCCTTGCTGGGGTTGCAGACGAGATCGGCATTCCATTCGAGGCTGTCGAACAGGAGAAGCTCGGCGCGGAAGCGGATGTCATCATTACTATTACGTCAGCGTTCGAGCCGCTCTTGATGAAAGACTGGATCAAGCCGGGCACCCATATCGCCTGTATGGGCACAGACACCAAGGGCAAGCAGGAAGTGGATGCGGCTTTGGTAGAAGCGGCAACCGTCTTCACGGATGAACTCGCCCAATCCGTCACGATCGGTGAAACCCAACATGCGATTTCGAAAGGGCTTATCAAGGAGAGCGACATCACCGCTATCGGCGCCGTGATCAATGGCGATCATCCAGGCCGCAGCAACGATGACGAAATCACCCTCTTTGATGGGACAGGCGTCGGCCTGCAGGATCTTGCCGTTGCAGCTGTTGCGGCGAAACTTGCAAATGATGATCCGCGGGCAAGCCGCGTCTCTTTGTGATGCACGGCACTCGCACTCCGGCTCTTCGGACTATCAATCGTTTCGATCCGGTAACGGGTAACGTTCGCGCGCCGCTCACAGCAGATGACGAAAAGGCCGTTGACCGGGCTGTCCGCCGAGCACGATTAGCATTCGATGAAGGCCCGTTCCGAAGATCCTCACGCGGTGAGCGATCCGGGATGCTGAAAACCTTGCTGGCGCAAATGGAAAAACGCCGCGAAGACTTTGTGGCTACGATTTCTCGCGAGATCGGAGCCCCAGTTGACTTCGCCCGGGCCCAACAGGTCGAAGCGGCCTTCGGTCATATCAAGGCGACCATCGACGCGCTTGATGCGAATGAGAATGATATCGTCTTTCTTCCAGGAGAACCGCGCCATCGCATCCGCTATGAACCGGTCGGTGTTGCGGTCCTGATTACACCCTGGAACTGGCCGCTCAATCAGGTGGTACTGAAGGTCGCGGCCGCGCTCGCGGCTGGCTGCACAATCGTCCTCAAACCATCGGAACTCGGGCACGATACGGCCCTGCTTTTTGCCGAGTGCCTCTCAGAATGCGGGCTGCCGGATGGCGTTTTCACACTCGTCGCCGGCGACGGTGCCACTGGCGAAAGCCTCGTTCGCCATCCACTCGTCGACATCATCTCTTTTACCGGATCCACCGCAGTCGGCCGGTCAATCGCAGCGACCGCAGGTCTTGATCTGAAACGAACCATCCTCGAACTTGGCGGCAAATCGCCGAACCTCATCTTTGCCGATTGCGATCTGAAAAAGGCGATCCGCCAAGGCGTCGCTCACTGCTTCCGGAATTCCGGCCAATCCTGCAATGCGGCTTCGCTCATGCTGGTTGAGCGTGACATTTATGAAGATGCCGTCGATTTCGCTCGGCGCGTGGCGGAGACCTACCGACCGGGCGATCCGGCAACACCGGGCCCGCATCTCGGCCCGCTTGTGAGCGAAAGCCAATTCAATCGGGTACAGGCTTTCATTGATGCCGGCGTTTATGAGAACGCGCGGCTCGTCGCTGGCGGCTCTGGACGTCCCGACGGTTTTTCGGAAGGTTATTTCGTGAAGCCCACACTCTTCGCAGATGCTCATCCTGATATGGCAATCTTCCGGGAAGAGATCTTCGGCCCCGTCCTGACCATGGCGCCCTTTGATGGTGAGGCGGAAGCGATCCGGCTTGCGAATGAGAGCCCCTACGGTCTTGCCGCTTATGTTCAGACCAATGACCCCGTGCGTGCAGATCGCCTTGCGCAACAGCTGCGCGTCGGGATGGTTCAAGTCAACGGATCGAGCCGCGCACCCGGCACCGCTTTCGGAGGCATGAAGGCATCTGGAATTGGACGTGAAGCGGGCCTGTTTGGGATACGTAGTTTCCAGGACACCAAATCAATCAGCGGCGCTCACAAATCTTAATAAAACGTTTTTATCTGTTAATGCGAAATAAAACTTCACGACTTTGCCCTCTAGACTCTAGACACGAATCACGAAACGGATTCAAATGGTTGGTGATTCGGGGTGAGTGGGTAGCCCGGGTAAACAAATAGTTTAAAAAAAGTGGGGGCTTTTATGGCGCGCGCGGATAACAGCGCTGCGTCCGTGGGGCGGCGCGTTCCTTTCTGGAACCGCATTACGGAGGCGAAAACTGTCGGTGGCTATGCCGCGATCCTCGCGCGGCCTGCTTATCAGCGCCTAGTGAGCGCTGAGCCTTGGTTCAAACGCCTGATCCCTGTTCTGGTCATAACTTTTCTTGCACTGGTCGGCTTTGCCCGAACAATTCAATTTCAGGAATATCGCGCCGATACTCTTGAAGCCGCGCAGGAACGGCTCGCCCTCACAGCCCAGTTCATCACACAACAATTCGACCACGTCGATCCAGCCCTCGACGAAACCTTGTTGCGGGAGCATCTGACCGCCGCCCTTGCCGAACATCTGCCAACCGGCGCCACACGAGACGGTAAGAAACTGTTCGTTATTCGCGACGATGGGCTGATCTATGCCGATGCGCCAATCTCGACTGGTTATCGGGGAACCTATGTCGCCGACGTCCTCAAAGATACGCAGGCGCTCTTAACCTTTGGCCAAAGCGCGGGCGTGCAGACGGTTCCGCTTATTGCCACCCAGGAAAAGGTCTTCGTTGCACTTCATCACTTGCCGAACGACCTCGGCGCCGTCGTTATCTATCAGCCGCACGCCGACATTCTCGCCGACTGGCAAGCAGACGTCAGCCTTAATCTTTCGATCTTTATCGGCACGACGGTCCTTCTGAGCGTCGTGCTTTTTGCCTTCTTTTCCCAATCAAGCAGAGCAGAAGAAGCTGACGCTATCTATCAGCAAAGCTATGCGCGTTTCGACACGGCCCTGTCACGGGGGCGGTGCGGTCTATGGGATTGGGACCTTCAGCGCGGTCGCTTCTTCTGGTCGTCCTCCATGTTCGAGATTGTCGGCATGCCACCTCGCCACGCGCTGATGGGCTTTGGAGAGATAGACGAGCTCATTCATCCAGATGACGTCGATCTGCTTCAGACAGCGGAGAATATCCTAGGAGGAAAGCTCAACCAGATCGACCTGATCTACCGCATGCGCCACCACGAGGGTCACTGGATCTGGGTGCGTGCGCGGGGAGAAGTCGTCGAACAGCCGGACCGCGAAAGCATCCACCTCGTTGGCATCTGCATAGACATTACTGAGCAGGTAAAGCTGTCGGAGGACAACAAGACTGCGAACGCGCGGCTCCGCGAATCCATCGAAACCCTGTCAGAAGCGTTCGTTCTTTGGGATCACAAGAACAGACTTGTTGTCTGCAACGAGAAGTACCGTGAACTCAACGGCATTCCCCGAGAGCTCGGTGTTCCGGGAGCACCGTACTTTGATGTCATGAGTCAGGCCCGCACGCCACAACCTTCCCTTCACGCAAACATTGTATCGCACGAGATTACCAACGAGAGCCCAACCGAATGTCAGCTCAGCGACGGGCGATGGTTGCAGGTTGATGAGATCCGCACTGCTGACGGTGGATATGTCTCGATCGGAACGGACATCACCAAGATCAAACGAAGCCAGGAAGCGCTAAAGTCGCGTGAGCAGGAGTTGGAAACGAGCGTTGCAAAGCTCGAAAAATCAGAACAGGAACTCCGTGAGCTCGCTGACAAACTAACGGTCCAGCGCGAAATTGCAGAGAGCGCGAACGCGGCGAAATCCGAGTTTCTGGCCAACATTTCCCATGAATGGCGCACACCACTCAATGCGATCATCGGATTTTCCGACGTCATGCAAAGTAGCACCTTCGGACCACTCGGCTCAGAAAAATACTCCGAATATTGTCAGGACATCAACAAGGCGGGCACTTACATGCTCGCCTTTATCAATGATGTTCTCAGCATGTCAGAAATCGAATCCGGTCGCTTCAGTCTTAAGAAAGAAACATTCGATCTGGCCCGGATCGTGCGGAACAGCGCCAAAACGTTTGCCGGCGAAGCCGATGTTTCGGACGTTTCGCTTACGGTCGAAGTTCCGCCGAAACTTGCCTTCAATGGCGATCCCGGTGCTATTGAACAGGCAATCGACAACCTTCTTTCCAACGCCCTCAAATTCAATAAATCAGGTGGCAGCGTCACTGTGAAGTGCTTGGAACGCAAGAGCGAAGTATGGCTCGTTGTTACCGATAGCGGTATCGGTATCGAGCCGGAAGCCCTGGAGGAACTTGGCAAACCGTTTAAGCAGGTTCAAAGCCAGATGACAAAAAACCATACAGGCTCCGGCCTTGGTCTGGCGATTTCGAAATCCCTGATCGAGATGCATGGCGGATCGCTGGAAATCCAATCAAAGCTCGATATCGGAACAGAAGTCCACATCAAGCTTCCAGCACCAGCCAAGGATAGCGAGATCGCCGCATAAGCGGCGATCCCTGATCGCAATACTGTCGAACTAAGTCTTACTCTGATGGTGCATCCGGCCCATTGAAACGCGGGTCAGGTGAATTGTCACCGTTGCGGCTTTCTGCACCCCTTTCACCATAATGCGCAGAATGGCGGTACCAACGGTGCTTGCCACCCCGTCCGGCTGCCCGCATGGCAGCAAAGATCGGTCGAGCCCGTTCCATTTCACGCGCTGAGACGGCCCCATCATCGTCGCGGTCAGCCAATGCAAAGTATTTCGTCAGGCGAGCGTCAAACTCCGCCTTCGTGATCTCACTATCTTCGTTGAGATCAAACTCACCAAAGAAACGTCTGCCGTGGCCACGGGCTTTACCCCCACCGTGTCTGTGACGCCAACCACCATGACCGGCCCGTTCTTCGTGACGCGCTCTCATGGCTTCACGCATTTCGTCGCGCGTTACGCGACCATCGTCGTTCTGATCAACGCGTTCGAACCGTTTCCCGCTCTGTTTCAAGAACTCATCGAGCGAAATCTGATTGTCGTTATTTTCATCCATGGCAATAAACCGGCTTAAGAAACCGCCCCTCTCGCCATTTCCGTGGGCCTTCGCCTCGTCGCTTTTAACAGCGATGCCCCCTGTTACAACGAAACCCACGGCGAAAAGAGCCGCAGCGCTTAACCTTGCTTTCGTGCTTACGCGTTTCATGATGGTTTTCCTCATGGTTGTGTCGCCCCCGACACAAGATCCGGTGAAGACGCACTTCCTTCGCCGGACACACCCAGCACACGGTTGAAAATAACCCTGACCGCCTGCTGGGAATTCATAAGCTCTGCCTTCAAGCGCGCCAGATCGGGTACTTCCGCAATCTGGCAAAGCCGTGTTTTCAGTTCTTCCGGCGCTTCTTCAAAATTGCCTTCACCCTCATAGCAAAGGCGAACGATCTGCAGCAGCGCGGAGTAAATCTCGTAGCTTCGCGATAATACCGCGATGTCATCCGGATCGGCGAGCCCGGCCTGAGCCAAATTCTTCAACGCCCGACCGGTGTGAGTAGAAAGGATCGCATCGTTGCGGTCGGCGAGCACCAATTGCCAATATTGAACAAGGAATTCGATATCAGTGAGACCACCGGGCGCGGTCTTGATGTCCCATATCGAGGAGGCAGGCTTCGCTTCGTGAATTCTGCTGTTCATGTCCGCCAGATCGTCGGCAATCTTCTTTGGGTCTCGCACCGCGGTCAGCGCGGATCTCACGACATCCGCAAGCTTTGAACGAAGCACCTCGCCCCCGCCCACCGGCCGCGCACGGGTGAGTGCAGCGTGTTCCCACGTCCATGCCTGTTCGCGCTGGTAAAGCTCGAACGCTGACAGGGGACTTGCGAGCGGACCCGCCTTTCCGGACGGCCTCAGACGAAAATCGACCTCATAGGCAATCCCCTTGCCGGTCGGTGCCGAGAGTGCAGAAACAAACCGCTGGGTTAGACGCGTATAATATTGCGAAACCGGCAATGGGCGCCGGCCGTCGGACTGTGTCAAACCGTTCGGAGCATCGTAGATGACGATCAGGTCGAGATCGGATGTCGGTGTCATCTCGCAACTTCCAAGCTTGCCCATGGCAAGCACAGTTGCGTCGCCACCACCGATTTTTCCGTGTTGGCGTTCGAGTTCGAGCCTCACCTCTTCGAAAAGCCGTTCGACGACAACATCAGCAAGCGTCGTATAAAGCGCCTGAGTCTCGAGGGTCGACACAGTGCCGGACAGGAACCTGGTTCCAATTAGGAATTGCTGTTCCTGGGTAAAGACCCGGACGCGATCAAGAACATCCTGGTAATCACTTGCCTCCGAGAGGCTTGCTGACAATTGATCGCGCAGCATCGCCACCGATGGCAAAGAGCCGAAAAAAGCCGGCTCCAGTAAGGCGTCAAAAACGTGCGGTGCACGCGCTATCGTTGAGGAAAGCCGCGGGGCGCTTCCCATCACCTGAGCGATCAGGGACAAAAGATGCGGGTTGGCATTTAACAGACTGAAGAGTTGGATGCCAGCAGGCAGGCTTTTCAGGAAAGCATCAAATGCAAATAACGCACGATCCGGATCTGCTGTTTCAGAAAACGCCGAGATCAGATGAGGCGTCATTGCGGTGAGAACGCTTCTTGCACGTTCCGTGCGCGTCGAACGATAGTGCCCCTTGTGCCATCCTCTTACGATGCCGGAAACTTGCACCGCGTTTTGGAAGCCGAGACTTTCAAGGGTTTTGAGGGTTTCCGCATCGTCTTTATCACCGGCAAAAACCAATGCCCCCTCTCCAACACCCAAATCCTGGTCGTCCTCGAAAAGACGGGCATAGTGAGCCGCAACGCTTTCAAGGCAGGTGGCGAGAGCAGAACGAAAGGCTTGATCCTCATTAAAACCCATGAGGCGGCCGAGGGCTGCAAATTGTTCCGGATCTTTAGGCAGGACATGGCTTTGCTCGTCCCGTCGCATTTGGATGCGATGTTCCAGTCTGCGGAGAAAGCCGTAATGGCCGGTCAGCGTTTCAGCGGTGTCCACAGTGATCCAGCCAGCACCGGATAAGCGCTTCAACATCGTGACGGTCGCACGCGCCCGCAGGTCGGCATTGCGCCCTCCAGCAATCAGTTGCTGGGTTTGGACGAAGAATTCAATCTCGCGGATCCCGCCCCTACCCAGTTTAACGTTATGACCCTCCATCGCGATCTTGCCATGCCCTTTGTGGAGATGGGTCTGGCGCTTCATGGCGTGAACGTCGCGGACAGCGACAAAATCCATATGTTTGCGCCAAACGAAGGGTTGCAATTCCTTCAGGAAGGCCTCACCGGCCCTATCGTCGCCGGCAATGATGCGCGCCTTGATAAAGGCAGCGCGCTCCCAGTTCTGGCCCAGCGCTTCGTAATACTGGAGAGCCGCATCGGTTGAGATCGCAACCGCTGTGGAGCCGGGATCAGGCCTTAGGCGCAAATCAACCCGAAAGACATATCCGTGTTCGGTACGCTCCTGACAAAGCTTCACGACATGCTGAACGACCCGTACCATGACGCGTTGGATTTCAGCCCCTTCGGCAATCGGAACCCGCATCGCCTCGTAAAAGACAATCAGGTCGATATCGGAGGAATAGTTGAGCTCATGCGCCCCGTGTTTCCCCATGGCGAGCACGATAAGGCCACTCGCAGCCTGAAGGTCAGCATCATCATCGAATAAAAGCGTGCCACGTTGCGCTTCGCGGCGGAGTGCCTGGCAAAGCGCCGTTCGAACAACCGCATCGGCAAAATCGGAGAGCGCCCGGGTCACGGTTTCAACCGACCAGACCTGCCCGAGATCGGCGAGTGCGATCAAGAGCGCCGCCTCTTGTTTCAAAAGACGGAGGCGTTCCATCAAATCAGGATCTTCAAGGGCGTGTTCTGCAAGCTCGGTCGCCTGGCGCAGGATATCGGAGAGCCTGTCTTCAGGCGACTTACCAAGGAGCGTCAGGAGGCGCTTCGGATCACGCAAACTTAGGTCACGCAAGTAAGGCGTTTCCAGAAAAGCGGCCTTGAGAAGAGCCTTTGCATCTCCGTGTCGCGATATGAGGGCAGCAAGCTCATCCGACCCGCTGAGAAGATCCGCCAACAGGGTTTCCGCCCGCTCGCATTCCGCAATCGGAAGCGGGTCTACTCGTTCGACAAGGGCGTCATTTTTCACCTTCACCCTCCCCGTTTGCGGCACGCCGAACCGGCACATCGAGCCGCGCATGCAAACCGGGCGCATTGTCCGAAAACTCCAGGGTCCCGCCGTGGAGCTTGGCAACCGCCGCAACCAGCGACAGACCAAGGCCACTGCCTGGTTCAGACCGGCTCTTCTCCAGCCGAGCGAACCGACGCGTCACCCTTTGGTAATCGGCTTCGGGAATCCCCGGTCCGTTATCGCCAACGCTGAGAGTGACCCGGCCATCTTTTTCCGTAACAGCAACCGTCACTTTCGGCGCGTCCACAGTATGAGAATACTTGATGGCATTGTCGATGAGATTGGCCAGCGCCTGACTTAACAGTTCCCGGTTGACGAAGGCTGTGACGGGTGCACTGCTCGTCGGTCCCTCAAGCCCCACACCCGCTTCTTCGGCGACCGGCTCATAGAGTTCAACGACATCCGCGACGAGGCGTGTCACATCAACGCTTGCCTCCGGCCCGACACTGGAGCCTGCCTCAACGCGGGCGATCTTCAACAGAGCATCGAAAGTTCGGATCAGTTGGTCGGTTTCCGTAATCGTGCCTTCAAGGGCAGAGCGCATGGCCTCGGGTTCGGCATTCGATGCAAGAACGGCATCAACCCGGTTTCTCATGCGGGTGAGTGGCGTTTTGAGATCGTGGGCAATGTTGTCGGACACGTCTTTCAGCCCGAACATAAGGGCTTCGATCCGATCCAGCATGGCATTGACGTTCTGCGCGAGACGGTCGAATTCGTCGCCCGAGCCATAGACCGGGAGCCGACCCGACAGGTCGCCTGCAACAATTGACTGACTGGTTTCGGAAACCGCATCGATACGGCGCAGGACACGGCGGCCAACCAGAGCCCAGGACAGAAATCCAAGGACGGCGACAGCAACCAAGGCGAAAAGAACAGAGCCGAATATGATGCGCTTGAACTCTTCCCGTTCACCCACATCCCGGCCAACGATCAGTTTAAAGCCGTTCTCGATATCGATAACGCGCACCATGGCGATGTGGCGTTGGATTGCACCGTCTGCGTCACGGCGCTCGTAGGGTAAGGGATGCATCCGGTCACGGGAATGGTTGAGAAAATCCGGGGGGATCTCGCTGATATTTCCCTCCAGCGGCACGCCTTGATGGTTGATGAGGAGCAGGGCAGCGGATCCAGGCTGGCTGCTTCGGATCTCGATGTAACGCAAAAGGCCGCGAATTCCGCGCCGGTTGTAGTGGCGCGCCATGCCATTGATTTCGTTTTCAATAGCCTGATCGAGCTGGACTCTCAGCCGCTCTGTTGCATTGTGCCAGATATAAGCGACCATTGCTGCGGAGAACACGATGAAGACCGCCATATAGATCGCCGTCAACTTGAAGGCTGTCGTCTTGAAAACAGCGACCCGCGCGGCCATTGCGTCACGCACCCGCCGCGGTTTCACTGCCCGCTTTCGGTTCCTGAATAATGTAACCAGATCCTCGCATTGTGCGCAGAAGCTGCGCATCGAAACCTTTATCGATCTTTGCGCGAAGGCGTGAGATATGGACATCGATCACATTCGTCTGAGGATCGAAATGATAGTCCCAGACGTTTTCAAGAAGCATCGTACGCGTCACGACCTGCCCGGCGTGCTTCATGAGATATTCCAGAAGACGAAACTCTCGCGGTTGAAGCAGGATCTCGTTTTCGCCGCGCGTTACGGAATGGGACAACCGATCAAGGGTCAGATCGCCAACCCGATAGACGGTTTCCTTGTCGGATGATTGCGCCCGGCGACGCGCCAGCACTTCGACCCGGGCAAGCAGCTCAGAAAAAGCGTAAGGTTTTGTGAGGTAGTCATCGTCACCAGCACGCAGACCTTCGACACGATCGTCGACCTGGCCGAGGGCGGAAAGAATGAGCGCAGGCGTCTCGTCGCCATTATCCCGCAATTGCGAGATCACCGACAGACCGTCGAGCTTCGGCAACATGCGATCGACGACCAAAACATCGAACCCGCCTTCACGCGCTTTGAAGAGACCGTCTTCCCCCTCGGCTGCGTGATCGGCGACGTGACCCGCCTCCTTCAACGCCTTGAGGAGATAGGCAGCAGCTTCTTCATCGTCCTCTATGACAAGTATTCGCATGAAATTCGCGCCCTTCGTGCTAGTCTCTTATCGTCGTGAAGGACTAAAGGTTACACACCGATGGGCCTTTCGCGGCAAGGGGGCGATGGATGGAGCCTAAGCCCCATCCACCGCTTAAGGGCTGGGAGCACGCCGGACAACCGGGGGCGACGGTATGCCGTCCGGCGATTGCTCCTAGCCTTTCTCGGTGATTGGCAACGCGACGAAACGGGTTCCGCGATTGCCTTCAATGCGCATGAGGACGGCTTTCTTGCCTTCCTCGCGGGCGGTCTCAATTGCCCGTTTTGCATCCGCGGGATTGTCGACCTGGGTTCCGCCGATTTCAGCAATCACATCGCCACCGCGCAGGTTTTTCGTCGCAAGCGGGCTGTCCGGCAGGACCTTGGTGATGACCACACCGCGACCATCAGAGGACGATTCAAGTTCAAGACCGAATTCTTCCATCATGGTCGGGCGTGCCGGTTCTTCAGGGCTCGGCTGAGGCGACCGGGCGCTTCGAGGCGTTTCCGGCAATTTGTCGAGCCTTACCTTGATGGTCTGCGTACTCCCGTTACGGAAAACGGTGATTTCGTGTTGCGTGCCCGGTCGCAATCCTGCGATTTTCCGAGAGAGGTCTTTCGGCGATTCAATCGGATCGCCATTGACAGCAACGATTGCATCGCCAGCGCGAATGCCTGCTCGATCGGCTGGTCCATCCCGTTGTGGGTCTGTCACAAGTGCGCCATTTGTGTCGGCGAGACCGATACTGTCAGCAATATCCCGGCTTATCGATTGAATCTGGACACCAAGGAAGCCACGGACGACGACACCGTCATCTTTCAGATCTTCAATAACGCGCTTTGCTGTCGCGGCTGGAATTGCGAATGCAATACCGACATTGCCTCCAGACGGGGAGAAGATCGCAGTGTTTACGCCGATGACCTCGCCATTGAGGTTAAAGGCCGGACCACCGGAGTTGCCTTTGTTGACGGCTGCGTCAATCTGCAGGAAATCGTCATAAGGTCCGGCACCGATATCACGGCCGCGAGCCGACACGATCCCGGCGGTCACTGTCCCACCAAGGCCGAACGGATTGCC
>JBCDCZ010000090.1:0-15155 GCA_039180865.1 Pseudomonadota bacterium
CTGCCAGTGAACCTCGCGGTCGACGGCAATCTCCTCGCGGTTACCGAAAGCCGCATTCGCCATCGAATGGTCGATGACCCGACGTTGCTTCCCCCGGAACGCTTCCGTGTTGTCTTGTTTCTGCTCGACGGCAAACAGGAATAAAAGCGGCTTCGCGATCGAACGGACAGGACCGGCAACAAGATGGCCTGAAGGGTAAGTAGAGCGTCACGAAGCGTGAGAACTGCAACCGGTAGGATGATAGCAGCTTGAGACGCTCTTCTATTGATCTCCTGCCCAGCCGAAAAGCCGCAGGCAAGGATGACGTTCATAGTCATTCACCCAGAACTGGTGTTGCGACAAGCGATAAAGGTTTAGTTGCGGCGCCATTGCGAACGTTTCTCGCTGTTGCATCGACCGGGACTTTTCGAGGGGCCGCCGAAGTCCTCAAAATGGGACAGTCCACTGTCTCGCGGCAAATCGCAGAGCTTGAAGAGAGCCTTTCGACGCGGCTGCTGCTACGTTCGCCCCGTCATATCTCGCTCACAGAAGCGGGTGAAGCCCTGATGCACCACGCAAGCGCGGTGGTTGATGACGCCATCGCGATCGAGGAGCAGATCAGAAGCTTGTCACAGGAGGCAACGGGTGACCTGACGGTCCATGCGCCCGTCTCATTTGGCCGCCGATACCTTGGCCCTGTCCTGACAGTGTTCTTGTCAAGACACCCGCAGCTGACCATCGATGTGACGCTCAGCGACGAATATGTTGACCTTGCTGCAAGCGGAGTGGATGTGGCGATCCGGATTGGCCGCCTCAAATCCGGTAATTATGTAGCTCGCAGTCTTTGCGAGAATCCGCGCCGTATCTGCGCCGCACCCGAATACATTGATCGGCGGGGAAAACCCGATCATCCAAGTGAACTTGCAAAACACACCTGTCTGGACTTTGAACCTCTTCGAACGGCCGGCACCTGGCGGATCGAGCGAGACGACGGGAGCGAGACCGTCCTCGTCACCCCCCATACGGTTCTGCGCAGCAACAATGCCGACTTGTTACTGGAAGCGGCCCTTGCCGGTGGCGGAATCGGCATGCCCGCAGATTTTCTCATTCGAGACGCGCTCACAAAAGGCCAACTCGTAGAACTGTTGCCTGGGTGGCGTCTCGAACTGACGCAAATCCACGTCGTCTATCCCGACCGCGCCCATCTGCCGGCAAAAACCCGTGCTTTCATCGAGCACATCGTTGCAGCTTTCCGCAATCGGGCAGACTGGTCGAACGTTTGAATTGCGGATCGTAGCGATCCGATAACCGCAATTGAGTGATCAAAAGCGAACCCAACATCTTAGGCACAAGAGCCTCACGTCACTCAACTCAAAGGTATATCGAACATGAAAGCACCAGTCGAAACCACTCCCGGTCATCTTGGCATCCCGCGAGCGGATGCGACCCTAAACCGCCGGACCCTTCTGACCGGCGGCTCCGCCTTCGCCCTACTCAGCACGTCGACCGCGGTATTGAACGGGGCAGCACCGTCCGTTTCGTATGCAGCCGGGCGTCACAACAATGACGTTAGCGCGCTCGAGATCATTTCCGAAATGAGCATCCGACCAGCGCTGGTCACGGTCGACCGCAACGGGCAAATATTTGCAACGGTCCACTGGTTCGCACGTGACGAGCCGCAAATGATCAAAATTACAGGTGAGACGTCCTGGGAACCCTGGCCGAGTGCTGAATGGAATAGAGGCTTCGGCGCTGGAGACAACGCTTTCGATCAACCTCTCGGAATCCTTGTGGATGGTAAGGATCGTGTCTGGACAGTTGATTGCGGGATCTACCCGACGCTCGCTGACGGTTTGCCGCCTGAACCCAACCGGTCGCCACGCATCCTTGCCTTCGATTCAGGCACAGGACAGAACGTGGTCAATTTAACACTGCCTGAAAGCACCAATCCGATTGGAACCTATCCTCAAGACATCGCTATCGATGACGAGAATGGCTTCGCTTTCCTTGCCGACATCGGTGCGGGCGTCAGAGCGCCTGGTATCGTGGTCGTCAACATCGAAACGGGCGAGGCCCGCCGTTTCGACAATCATCCTTCGTTGGAGCCTGAGAACGTCAACCTGATGGTAGAAGGGCGCGCACTGGTCTTCCCGAACGGCGAAGGCGGCTTTGCACCTGCACGCATCGGTATCAATCCGATCACACTATCAGCCGACAACGAAACGATCTTCTATGGCCCGATGTGCGGGCTTGGATATTATGCACTAGATGCGCGCCTGCTCCGCGATGGCGCATCCGACAACGCCATTGCAGCTTCGATCCGACGGATTGCAAATAAGCCCGTTTGCGATGGTATAGCGACAGACGCAGAGGGGAACCACTTCATTACCAATCTTGGCGAGAACGCCATTGACCGAATTGACGCGGACGGCGTTTTGACCCGGCTGGCACAGGATGACAGGTTGATCTGGGCGGACGGCGTGCGTTTTGGCCCCGACGGGTGGCTCTATGTCTCAGTCAATCAGCTCAATCGCAGCCCACTCTTCTCAGGGGCCGGCGAGCAGGGTATTCCCCCCTACTACATCATGCGGATCAACACCGGCACGGAAGGGTTGATCGGTCGGTGACGAAACGAGAAAACCCGGAAGCATGCCGCCATCCAATGTGAGCGGCACGCCGAACTTCGGCATCAGATGATTGCAAAGATCAGACCGGAGACATGGGCTGCTACGATCGATCACCACAGAGAGTTATGATTTCAGACAAGGTCAGCGGTGTCGGAACAGCCGTCTCACTTCGGGTGAAGCTTCGTCGGCGAGATCCTGAGAGGATACACCAAACTCCGACACCTTTTTGATATCAGCGCCCGCTGCAAGAAGCGCTTCGACAACACCGGCGTCGCCTTTTCTGACGGCTATATGAAGCGGTGTTTCCGACATATCTCCAAGGGCATTGACGTTTGCCCCTTCTTCGATAAGGCGCTGCACGGCATACGCATCCTGCCGCCAGACCATAATATGCAACGGTGTGTCACCAACCGAGCTGACGCTATCGATCGTTACCTGTGTTTGACCCATCTGATCCGGAAACAGATTTTTCGGAACAAGAAGCGAGTATCTCTTCCAAGGTCTGTCTTGTTTTTATCTTCCTTGTCTTGCTTGCCATGACCTCACGCGCTCCCACAACGACCGGGCCAACCGGTCGTTTTCGATGTTCCCTTGCAGGGACTATTCGGACAACTGCAAGAAGTCTAAGGCGATATGAATAATGTTGCGCTAAGGCGCTCGAAACGGCAGTTCAAATACGCGACCGAAAAATATCCCGTCTTGCATATCGCCCACTCGAGCAATGCGAGACGGCTCGGTCCGTCGTGTGTTACCACGTGCTCTAAACCGGCAGGCAACGTCTTCAGGGGTCTCAAACATCGAACCGGCGGAATGCGCCGCCGTTACGCTCAAGCATGGATGGCGCAAGACCGTTCAAGTGGGTTGCACAGAACGGAATTCCATCAGTGGCGATCATATCGAACATCGCCATCCGCGTCTCGGCAGCGCGTTTCGGATCGCTGTCCAGCGCATAGCCTGCCTCTGGATGCTTAAACTGCAGGTCACCGGAAATCAGCATATCTCCCAATAGAAGCAATTGAGCAGAGCCCGAAGATAGTCGCACTCCGATGTGTCCAGGCGTGTGGCCAGGAACAGCAATCAGCGAGATGCCTTCCCCAAGATCGGTTTCGCCTG
Source organism: Pseudomonadota bacterium (assembly GCA_039180865.1). Taxonomy (GTDB): domain Bacteria; phylum Pseudomonadota; class Alphaproteobacteria; order Rhizobiales; family JACESI01; genus JBCDCU01. The sequence goes on from JBCDCZ010000090.1 coordinate 3,720, forward strand.
GATGCAGAGTTTTGTTGTAAGGAAGACTGGAAGCAATCGACTGAATGAGCGTTGCGAGGGGTTTTAGTCCAGCCGGAACATTCGAAGGACGATCCTCCGCCATCCAGTATTTCCATTCCGTTTCCGAAACATGCAGTTCAGCGCTCCCAAAGAGCTTTTCTCCGTCCTCTATCAGGCCACCGATGTGATCGGCGTGCATATGGGTGATGATCACATCGCTCACCTTTCCAGGATCGACACCGGCTATAGCCAGCCTTGATGCCATTTGCCCGGTAGCTGGATACTTGCCTTTCAGAAAGGTCCCGGATCCGGCATCAACGAGTATCTGCCGCGTGGGCGTTGAAACGACCCACATGGTTGCGCCAATCCTGACGATATTTTCGAGCTTTGCCGAACCGATGTTGGAGAAGGCACCCGCAGGAAGGTCGAAGTACCCGTCCGATATGGCAGTCACAGTAATCTCACCAACCTGTACTTTCTGGGTTGTGACAACGTCCGCTCTGGTGCCAAACGGTCGTACAGATGTGAGGATGGCGGCGCCGAGACCTGTGAGCACAACACGTCTATTAATTGGATAAAAGTTCATAATTAACCTCGCAAAAGCTAAAAACTTTTCAAATGGTTTCAGGTTCTGAGCGTATAGGCACCGCCGCGAGACAAATAGACGCCAACCGATGCAGCAATCAGAAAGGCCGGGTACTCCCATCCACCACCAGGCGCGGAGAACAGCCAGCCGTTGCCACCATGATCAAAAACTATGGCTCCAAGAAGGACGGGGATCAGGGCAAGTGCTGCAATATGCGGCCATAGTCCCAGGATCAGACAAATGCCACCGATCGTTTCAGCAGCGAAAACGCCATAAGCAAGAATTCCCGGCAAGCCGAGGCTCTCGAAGTAGGCCGCAACGCCTGCAAGACCAAAGGTTGCCGCCTTCAGCAAGGGACCATGCGCAAGGTAAACGATACCGAGCGAGACGCGAAGAACTGTGCCTGCGAGGGCCATTTGATCGGGTACGGGGGATGCGAAGGTCTGTTGTTCCAGATTCTGATAAGCCATGGGAAATCTCCAGTTGTGTACTGACAAACTGCCCTCATCGCAGAAATGCATATATCACGAAGCCCACAAACCTTTGTCACAATCTTGCTGGTATAGGTGCCGCTGGGAGCCGGTACGCTCGCCGCTAAATGGCAAGATGAGAAAACGGTACAGCAGGAAAGTGTAATCCAAACCGGCTGTCTCAGAGTAATTTCCGTTTAACCACTTACGTGACTCACGCAAGACAATGAATAGGTGAATTCAGACAGGATCAGGAGATGTGGCAAACGGATCGAGACCCAAAAAACGTGAACATTGAGCCGTACCCATTCATGATAGACTGAACATTATGTCAAAAAAAACCGACAGCCAATCATCGTTCGATCGGGTGCGACGCGGACATTCGCAAGACGCGCCATATGATAGTTTCTCGGCAGCGTTTGAAGAACTGTATCCGGATTTCCCACGGGAGTCACAGGAAGCCGGGACCCATCACTTGAACCTGATGAGAGTCCATCAGACAGGCCATGAAAAACTCATGCCGCCCAACCCGGACATTGTTTTCAGACTGGTAGCAGGCGGTTCTTTGAAAACATCCAGCGTAGACCTCGGCGAAGGAAAAGTGGAGCTTTCAGGACGCAAGGGGAGTTTCTACATCGCGCCCGCTAATGCCGCTGCCGAATGGCGAAGTGAAGGCGAGCATGAACTCCTGATGATGTCAGTTTCACAAGACAATGTGCTTGATCTGCTGAGCTTTGAAGAAACCACACCGTCAAAAGACCCGCTGCGTGCGCTCTATGGTCGTGACATTTTCAATTCCGCCCTACCAAATTTCCTAGAGGCGATTTGGCGGGAAAGTGCACGGGAAGGCGGAAGCGCGGGCCTCATGGTCGACGGTCTTTTCATGACACTACTCGGCACCCTCGCCCGGCTCGCCGGCGAGGAAGAAACTTCAAATGCTGGCGGCGAAAGTGCAAGCCTTGATAACAAGCGGCTGGTGCGCGTAACAGACTACATCGATGCAAATTTGGAGCGGACAATCGTTATCCGCGAACTCGCCGATATTGCGGGCTTGTCACCGTTCCATTTCTCGCGGTGTTTTCGAGCGACCACAAACACATCACCGCATCGCTTTGTGACGGCACGGCGCATCGAAGCGAGTAAGAGAATGCTCGCCGACCCGGAAATACCCCTCGCGCAGATTGCCTTTGCATGTGGCTTTTCCAGCCAGTCTCATTTCACGAAAGCCTTCAAAGACCAAGTCGGTGCAACGCCTGGATGCTTCCGGTCGCAAGTCACCTCTTAGCGAGACTTTTGTAGTCGTTACCGAGACGATCTGGGACGATTGACACGCCGTGTTTCCACATTGTTGGATATGAGCATAGTCTCACCCGTTGCGCTCATTCCAATACTATTGCGCCAGGCATGCCGACGGTGAGTTGCCAGCCGATCGCTCAAGAGACCGATGCTTGGCCAATCGGCGGATTCTTGAGCAATATCAATCGCAGCCTCAATTGTAAGACAGGCTTCGCGATGGTGCTCGATCAAGCTCTGAAACATATCAGAGAGCGAAGGCAGTTCAGAAAAAAATGAAGGTGCGGCAGAGAGTGTCTGATCCGAGTAATCAAGGATCGCAACACCACCAAGGCCACGGATATGTTCTGCTATCGGTGTGAGCGCCGTATGGAGTTCGTCTGCCTGTTCTTTGAAACAGCCTTCCGCCTGAAACGCACCTTGCCCCATCGTGTTCCACTGATAGGTCAATGTGATACGCGAAATCCGAAAGGTATTGCCCAGAACATGGCAGCACGCATCTATCAACGATGCCTTCAGCATCGGATCGATCGGGACATTTACGGGTGCATCGTCGTGCATAGACTGAGACTCCGAGATATGTCCCATAATAACGAAAAAGGGAGGGGCGGACGGGGACAACCGCCCCTCCCATAACGCGCCTGTTTGCGATGGCGGTGAGGGAGGGAGAGGAAAGCCATTGCAATTTAGAGGCGGCGAAACAGTGTTTTAGGCAGGTGCATGCCTCTTTTGCTCATGGCTGTTTTGCCATGCGCTGAACGACGGATTCAGGATGATCGCCTCATCCTCAGGCATATTTGGCAGACTGAGGCAAAAGCTCGTTCCGGTGTTGTCACTTTGCATAAGGGTGAGGTTACCCTCCAAACCGGACGCCAAGGCAACTGCAGTTATCAACCCGGATCCGATCCGCCCCTTGCGGGCACAGGGCGAATTTTCAAGGCTCGGATACAGAAATTCCAGCACATGGCCCGGCAGTCCGGGTCCATCGTCGCAGATGCCGAAATAGACACGCCCCTGAAACTGAACTGCGGAGACTTCAATCGACGACCCGCCATTGCGCGCAATTGCATTCGCAGCATTCAAGGTCAGGTTGAAAATGACCCTGAAAAGCGATTGCGGTTCCGATATCAGTCGGATGTCGTCGTTCACGTTGATAAAGAAGGCGATTGGATGCGATGAAAGGACACTTTCCATGGCAACAACGTTCGCCACTTCCTGCAGCAACTTTTCAATAAAGACCGCATCCATTTCGACCCGAAAACCTGGGTCTGTCATGGGATTGAGTTCGCGTCTGCAGATCTCAGCCACTCTGTCGATGGTCGCGCAGACCTTGTCCACACGAGCGATGACCCGGTCATCCTCATGGCTTTGCAGTTGTTCCATAACGAGCATTGCACTTGCCATTAGACCGTTGATGTCGTGAGCGATACCACGCAACTTGAGATGTTGATCGTACATATCCAGGCTTCCTTTCAGGCTCTGACCACGCCTTGTCACACCCTGAAACTGACATAACGGAGAAACCTCGTATCAGATGGATCTGCGGAAGCATTGCATAATCCTGCTGTTGAGAGCCTAAGTTACAAGCCGACCATAGTACCGGCTTCGGCAAAGACTGGCTCTTTGACAGGCAAATTCAAACAGGAACGCAGCTGATGGAAATCGTCGGTATCGTTAGCTGATGGGCGCAAACGACTCATAAGTTAACCGAAGATCTGCAGGCGCTCGGGTTCTGTAAACTGTAAACCGAGAGCATCTGCGACCGGCTTGTAGGTCACCTTGCCCTCATGAACGTTAAGGCCGGTACGAAGATGCGGATCATCGAACGCCTTCAATCCATTGTCAGCCAAGGCGAGACCATAGCCGAGCGTCGCATTGTTGAGCGCATAGGTTGAAGTCTTTGGTACCGCGCCAGGCATGTTCGCCACACAATAGTGAACAACGCCATCAATGACATAGGTTGGGTCCTGGTGTGTTGTCGGTTTAGAGGTCTCGAAGCAACCGCCCTGATCGATGGCGACATCAACCATGACAGCGCCATCCTGCATGTCCCCCAGCATGGATCGGGTGACAAGTTTTGGTGCCGCAGCCCCGGGTATGAGCACCGCACCAATGACGGCATCCGCTTGCTGGCATAGAGTGGTCAAGGCTTGGCGTGTGGAGTAAATGGTCTTAACCCGGCCATTGAATACATCGTCAAGCTCTCTCAGGCGCGGCAACGATCGATCCAGGATGGTCACATCCGCGCCGAGGCCAACAGCCATCTTCGCTGCATTCGTACCGACAACACCCCCGCCAATGATGACAACTTTCGCAGGGCTTACGCCAGCAACACCGCCGAGGAGCAGGCCTTGACCGCCCTCCTGCTTTTCAAGTGATTTTGCTGCGGCCTGAACCGACAAGCGGCCTGCAACCTCAGACATTGGAGCCAACAGCGGCAAGCCGCCAGCATTGTCCGTGATCGTCTCGTATGCGACCGCTGTGACACCGGAATTCAAAAGGCCGTTTGTCTGATCCCGATCCGGAGCAAGATGAAGGTATGTGTAAAGAATTTGCCCGGCGCGCAGTTGCGCCCATTCGACCGCCTGCGGTTCTTTAACCTTTATAATCATATCAGCGGTGGCAAAGACCTCCTCGGCAGAAGCGGCGATGACAGCACCTGCGGCCTGATAGTCGGCATTCTGCGCACCAATTCCTTCGCCAGCCCCTGTCTCAACAAAGACCGTATGGCCATGCGCGGCGTATTCCCTAACGGATCCAGGCGTCAGCCCGACGCGATATTCGTGCGATTTGATTTCCTTCGGAACCCCAATCTTCATGTCACCCTCCCAAATTCCGCGGCCAATGTTTCCAAACACAAGTAAATTGCGAAAGTACCGCCCTCGGCTAGCTCAACCACGCCATGACGTTGTCCTGAATACGATCCGTTTCGTTTTTCCAAAGTGGTCCATCAGTAAATTCCTTGGGAGGCAGGCTTGTCACCCTTTTTGTCAGACTTACCTGACATTTTCATACAATTACAATTCGACGCTCGCAGATGCACGGGCTATATTCTTATCAACGTCGACACCCAAAGGAGACTGTTATGACATTGACGAGACTGTTCACTTTGACCGGGGCGCTCGCGGCATTTTTGGTAATTGCTGCACTCCCTGCGAAAGCAGCCAATCCCGGAGTCCAGCTTGGAACACTGACCTGCAACGTTGAAGGCGGCATCGGATTTGTGTTCGGATCGTCCAAGAAAATGACATGCGAATTTGGGCCGGTGGATTCGGGTTCAGAAGCTGAAACTTACGAGGGAAGGATCACCAAATTCGGTGTCGATCTCGGCTTCACCGGGCGCACAGTGATCATCTGGGCAGTGATCGCCGCGGAACCTGCGCGCTTTGACCCGGGCCAATTGCGCGGCACCTATGCAGGGGCGACCGGTGAAGCAACCTTCGTTGCGGGCCTCGGTGCCAACGTACTTGTCGGCGGATCAGGCAAATCGGTCGCGCTGCAACCGGTTTCTGTATCGGCTTCAACCGGGGTCAATGTGGCAGCCGGTCTTGCGGCAATCGAATTGAAATAGAGAATTTTGAGTACGGCGGCGCATGCAGGCTTTCAAGAGCATGTGCCGTCATCCTTAAGTAATAGCGGAACGATTGCGTGTCCTCGTCAAAAGTGAAACCGGTTCTTTCCCAGGATCCGCACGCACCTCAAAAAGAGCGGGAAAAAATCCTGGAAATTGCCATCGGTCGAGAGATACGCGGACATCGAAACCGACACGACATCACCGTCGCTGAGCTTGCCCGCCAGACCGGTATCTCGACCGGGATGTTATCGAAAATCGAAAACGGCATGATCTCGCCGTCCCTCTCGACGCTACAGGCGCTTGCGAATGCACTGAGTGTTCCGATAACGAGTTTCTTTCGGGGCTTCGAGGAAAAACGGGAAGCCGTCCATGTCAAGGCAGGCGAAGGCGTCGAGGTCGAGCGCGCCGGAACGCGGGCGGGTCATCAATATACTCTGCTTGGGCATCTTGGCATGAACACAACGGGTGTTATCGTCGAGCCCTATCTGATCACGCTCACTGAAGAAAGCGAGACCTTTCCAACCTTCCAGCATGGCGGCAGTGAGTTCCTTCATATGCTCGAAGGCGAACTCGATTACCGCCACGGCGAGAGCATTTTCCGGCTGAAACCCGGTGACAGCCTCTTTTTCGATGCAGATGCACCGCACGGCCCTGAAACCTATCATCGTCTGCCCGCCCGCTATCTCTCGATCATTTCCTATGCACAGGATGGTGGCTGAGAGATACCAAACTTGTTTCTTCTAAAGAAAATTTTTTTCCTCTTTGTTGAGTGATAGACAGCTTCTTGCTAGGGTTGGATCAGAACAAGAATGAAACCCGGGAGCGCGCGCCATGTGCGGTATCGTTGGTCTTTTCCTGAAAGATAAAGCGCTTGAAGATGATCTCGGTGCTCTCTTGACGGATATGCTGATTACAATGACGGATCGTGGTCCGGATAGCGCCGGTATTGCCGTTTATCGTGAGAGCACGCCGGATCGGATCAAGGTGACCCTTCAATCCGATACGCCGGACGAAGCATTTGCCGATCTTGGGGAAAAGCTTGAAAACGCCATCGGGGCCTCACCCGTGGTCGAGATCAGAGGCGATCACGCGGTTCTGAACGCCCCTGCCGGTGCCGAAGCATCCATTGTATCAGCCGTGCGGAAAGAGATGCCGGAGCTTCGCATCGTGAGCCTTGGAGAAAGCGTCGAGATCTATAAAGGCACTGGCCTCCCGAAAGACGTCGCAAGCCGCTTTGCGGTGAACGCCATGGGTGGAACGCACGGCGTCGGACACACGCGTATGGCAACGGAATCAGCCGTCACAACATTGGGCGCCCACCCCTTTTCGACTGGATCTGATCAATGCCTGGTTCACAATGGTTCGCTGTCAAACCACAACCGGCTGCGCCGGAAACTGCAACGCGAGGGCGTTTTGTTCAACACGGAGAATGATTCCGAAGTTGCGGCGGCGTATCTGACGCATGAGATGGACCGAGGGAAGAACCTCGGCGAGGCTTTGAAGTCGAGCCTTGATGACCTCGATGGTTTCTTCACCTTTGTCGTTGGAACCCGTGACGGCTTTGGTGTCTTGCGCGATCCGATCGCTTGCAAGCCCGCCGTCATGGCCGAAACGGATCGCTATGTTGCCTTTGGTTCAGAGTACCGGGCGCTTGTAAACCTGCCGGGCATCGAAGAGGCCAGGGTCTGGGAGCCGGAACCGGCGACTGTCTACTTCTGGGAGCGCTGAGATGCAGGTTCTCGACATGAATGAGACAGAGCTTACTGAAGTCAATGCGGCCCTGCAGGCGCAGGCTGATCAAACCAATCAGACCGCATGGACGATTGAAAACCCGAAGGGGAGCCACGCTGTCGCCGTTGGTCTCGACGCCCCGATTTCGGTCACCGTGAACGGCCCAACCGGATATTACTGCGCGGGCATGAACAAACAGGCGACTGTTCACGTGAACGGCTCCGTTGGGCCGGGTGTTGCGGAAAACATGATGTCCGGAACCGTCATTGTGGAGGGCGACGCCAGCCAATATGCCGGTGCGACCGGGCATGGCGGCCTTCTCGTGATCAAGGGCAATGCTTCGTCTCGGTGCGGAATTTCCATGAAGGGGATCGACATTGTCGTTCACGGCAATATCGGACACATGTCCGCTTTCATGGCTCAGGCAGGCAATCTGGTCGTACTTGGTGATGCAGGGGATGCGCTCGGCGATAGTCTTTACGAAGCGCGGCTTTTCGTACGCGGCGAAGTCAGCAGTCTCGGAGCCGACTGTGTTGAGAAGGAGATGCGTGAAGAGCATATCGCCTTTCTCAAAGACCTTCTGGAGAAAGCCGGGGCGGACGCGCGACCGGAAGACTTTCGCCGCTACGGCTCAGCCCGCAAACTTTACAATTTCGACATCGACAATGTCGATGCTTATTGAGGAGTGTTGAGATGAACGACCATGGTGGTGACAAGCCGCACATTCCTCCGACCGTCGCGCGAAAGCCAGCCATATTTTCCGATGCGGTCAATGCCGAGATCCGGCGCGCCGCAGCGACAGGGATCTATGATATTCGCGGTGGCGGTTCGAAACGCACTCTTCCCCATTTCGACGATCTGCTTTTCCTTGGCGCCTCCGTGTCGCGCTACCCGCTCGAGGGCTATCGCGAAAAATGCGACACCAACGTCACACTGGGGACCCGCTTTGCGAAAAAACCCATTGAACTGAAGATCCCGATTACGATTGCGGGAATGAGTTTTGGCGCCCTGTCAGGAGCCGCAAAAGAAGCGCTTGGCCGTGGTGCGACAGCTGCCGGCACTTCGACCACGACCGGCGACGGCGGCATGACCGAAGAAGAACGCGGCCACTCAAAAATTCTGGTCTACCAGTATTTGCCGTCCCGCTATGGCATGAACCCGGATGATCTCCGGCGTGCCGATGCAATTGAAATCGTGGTTGGTCAGGGGGCGAAACCAGGCGGCGGCGGCATGCTGCTTGGGCAGAAGATCTCCGACAGGGTGGCAGAAATGCGCACGCTTCCAAAGGGCATTGACCAACGCTCGGCCTGCCGTCACCCGGATTGGACCGGCCCGGATGATCTGGAAATCAAAATCCTTGAGCTTCGCGAAATCACCCGCTGGGAGAAACCGATCTACATTAAGATCGGTGGTGCCCGTCCCTATTTCGACACCGCGCTCGCTGTAAAGGCAGGTGCCGACGTAATCGTGCTTGACGGAATGCAGGGCGGAACCGCGGCAACGCAGGACGTCTTCATCGAGCACGTTGGTCAGCCGACCCTCGCCTGCATTCGCCCGGCAGTGGAGGCCCTGCAAGATCTTGGGATGCACCGCGAAGTTCAGTTGATTGTCTCCGGTGGCGTCAGGACCGGAGCGGATTGCGCGAAAGCGCTTGCCCTTGGTGCGGATGCGGTGTCCATCGGAACGGCGGCTATGATCGCAATCGGTGACAATGATCCAAAATATGAAGACGACTATCAGTCTTTGGGAACCACTGCGGGTGCCTATGACGACTGGCACGAAGGGCGCGATCCTGCCGGGATTTCAACCCAGGACCCCGAACTGGAAGCACGTCTCGATCCGATCGTCGCAGGACGTAAACTTGCGAATTATCTCAAGGTCATGACGCTGGAGGCGCAAACCATCGCGCGGGCCTGCGGCAAGAGCCATGTCCACAATCTGGAACCGGAAGATCTTTGTGCGGTAAGCGTCGAGGCAGCCGCAATGGCTGGTATCCCGCTCGCCGGCACCGACTGGATCCCGGGCAAAACCAAACTCTGATTACGCGAAGAGGAAACAGGAATGACAACCGACCTTGCGAGTTTCGCTGCCGATAATGGCGTAAAATACTTCATGATCTCCTTTACCGACCTCTTCGGCGCACAACGGGCGAAACTCGTCCCGGCTCAGGCAATCGCGGACATGCAGGTGGAAGGTGCAGGGTTCGCAGGATTTGCGGCCTGGCTCGACATGACGCCGGCGGATCCCGACATGCTGGCAATCCCTGATCCTTCATCCGTGATCCAGCTTCCCTGGAAGAAGGAGGTCGCCTGGGTTGCAGCAAATCCCGTCATGGAAGGCGAGACTGTCGGTCAGGCACCGCGCAATGTCTTAAGCCGTATGATCGATGAAGCGGCTGCAAACGGTCTTCGTATAAAAACAGGCATTGAAGCTGAGTTTTTCCTCCTTGCACCTGACGGGACCGAGATCTCCGATCCTCACGACATTGCTGAAAAGCCTTGCTACGACCAACAAGCCTTGATGCGGCGCTATGATGTTATCGCGGAAATCTGCGACTACATGCTCGAGCTTGGCTGGGGGCCTTATCAGAACGACCACGAAGACGCGAATGGTCAGTTCGAAATGAACTTCGAGTTCGACGACGTCCTCAAGACAGCGGACAAGCATTCGTTCTTCAAGTTCATGGTGAAATCGGTTGCAGAAAAGCACGGGTTGCGCGCGACCTTCATGCCGAAGCCGATTGAGCGTTTAACCGGCAATGGCTGCCACGCTCATATTTCTGCTTGGAATAAGGGCGGAAGCGAGAACCTATTTGAGGAATCAAGTCACGAACTCGGGCTGTCAGGTACCGCCCTTACCTTCCTGGGCGGCCTTCTGAACCATGCAACGGCTCTCGCCGCTATCACAAATCCGACGGTTAACTCCTATAAGCGCATCAACGCACCGCGCACTTTATCCGGAGCAACTTGGTCACCCAATACCGTGACCTGGAGCGGCAACAACAGAACGCACATGGTTCGGGTTCCAGGTCCCGGTCGTTTCGAACTCCGTCTCGCCGACGGCGCGGCGAACCCCTATCTGCTTCAGGCTGCCATCATCGCGGCGGGCCTCAACGGTATTGCGGCAAGCGCCGATCCGGGACCGCGTCTCGACATCGACATGTATGCCGAAGGCCACACGGTGAAAGACGCCAAGAAACTGCCGCTCAATCTTCTCGATGCGCTCAGAGAATTCGATCGCGATACGGAACTGAAGACGACGCTCGGCGAAGAATTTGCGAGCGCCTATTTGAAGCTCAAAAACCAGGAATGGCTATCCTACACCGCGCACTTCACCGAATGGGAACGGGCAAACACCCTCGACGTCTGAAACTCGTTGCGATTGTCGATCAAGATCGGCGGCCATGGAAATGGGCAAAGCGTCATCATACTGCCGGATCAGATCGATCACACGACCAAAACTCCGACTTTTGTAAACCAATCGATCTAGTAAACTCGCTCGTCAGGCAGGGTTAACTTAATTTTGGGACTTACACACCCATAATCCCGGCTACCAGCCGGAGACAAACTCATGAAAAGGGACATTCTTGGTGTTATAGGCCTGTTTTGCCTATTGCTGACGAATGTGACTTTCGCCGGAGCCGGACAAAACATTGTTCCGCACGATCTCAAGGCGGAATACGAACGCCCCGTTACCATTCCTGCACCGGACACCAATCCTGTAACGGACGCCAAGGTCCGCCTTGGCGAGATCCTATTCTCCGACCCTCGTTTGTCGATAGA
>JBCDCZ010000091.1:0-15137 GCA_039180865.1 Pseudomonadota bacterium
CGCAACGCTTGCTTTTTTGGGTGAGCCCGGCGGAGCGCTTGTTGCAGGGCTTGCTATCGGTGGCATGATCCTCACCGTATTGATTGTCATAGCCTCCGGCAAATTCACGAAACTTGCGGGTGCCGGCCATGTGGTGGCATGGACCCCGCTCGTCTATCTCCTCGTCGTTGCAAAACCGGAAGGTTCGGCGCTCTACGAGGCTTTCTTGACCGTTCTTCTGGTCATCAACGTTGCGGCCCTCGTGTTCGACTACAACGATGTGCGGATCTGGATTCAATCGAAGCTGCGATCTTAAGGAAAAGCAAAACTCCGGATTCTGATCACGGCGGTCATCCAATGGCCGCCGTTTCCTTTTGTGCTTCTGCGCGGACAGAAAACCAATTGTTCATTCGAAATCCAAATATCCGTTACGCCCATTCAACAGCTACCACATGAAGTCAGACTGACCGATATTGTTATGAGACAGCGAAAGACAGCTCTCTCGAAACTCAATCGACGATCAAAAAGGAAGAAACGATGTCCCTTCAAGCACAACTCGATGCTTTCAAAGCAGAATTCAAAACACAAGCGCCAGCCGAGGCTTTCGAAGCCTTTGGGCGCTCCACCCAGGAACTGATTGACAGCGGACAGGCCGAACGCGCGCTTAAAGCGGGTGACCAGGTTCCCGATTTCGTCCTGACCGATTCCGATCGCAACGAAGTCGCGTTAAAGGATCTTCTCGCTGATGGTCCGGTCGTTTTGACATTCTACCGTGGTGTCTGGTGCCCCTATTGCAACATCGAGCTTAAGGCCCTTGAAGACGTTGCCGACGAGATCCGGGCCCGCGGCGCAAAGCTCGTTGCAATCTCCATGCAAGGTGCTGCGGACAGCCGCAAATCACAGGAAAACAACAAGCTGAGCTTCCCGATCCTCACCGATAAAGCCGGTGACCTCGCGGATCAGTTCGGCATTCGATGGTCATTGCAGGATTATGTTATTCCGATCCATGACGGGTTTGGTGTCCACCTGCCCCGCATCCATGGTGACGGTCAGTGGAACCTGCCAATGCCTGCGCGCTACGTTGTCGATACCAACGGCGTAATCGTTTATTCGGAAGTCAATCCTGACTATACGCGTCGTCCGGAACCTGCGGATCTCTTCCCGGTTCTCGACAAGTTGCGGGCATCTGCGGCCGCCTAACCCGTCCATGGGGGCGCCTTCGGCGGCATACCCGTCCCGACCTCTGCCGCGCCGGTGGTACGACCAACTCATCAATAAGGGGCCTCAATGGCCCCTTTTTGTTGACACTTGTGAGCACTACCCCCTGCCCGGCAGCTCTGTTACCCCCACTCAACCATAGGCCGGGTAGCGTCGCTCTTTTCCAACAAGAAACAGAACGGCAATTCCGAATACCAAAGACGGGATCAGAGCCAACTCTAACCAGTCATATTGCTTGGCGAGGAAGCCACCCAGCATGGGCAGGATGAAGGCGATGCCGTAACCGATGAGCGTCATTCCGGCAGTAAGCCGTGTGACAGCGCGTCCTTTCGCAATCGCCGCCGGAAGCGACACCAACAAAATGAGCTCCACCGATGCTGCAAAGCCGGCGAGCAACGCGCCAACCCACGAAGGCCATCCGGTGAAGACGGTGAACCCCGCAAGCCCCGCGACAGACAAAGCCGCGGATGCCGATATCGGTCCCCGCCTGCCGATCCATTCGGGTTTGGCGAGCACGACAAACGAAGCAAGCAGCGGTGTCACATTGTATAGGAGCAGCAACCAGACGAGCGCGTCGGCTTCTCCCCGCGCTTCCAGGATCACACCGACATAGGAATTCACCACATAAAAGAGAACAACTGTGCCGGCCAGCAGGAACCCATATTGCCAGACGTTTGCATCGTTCCAGCTCGGAAGCGGTGGCATCGCGGGCTGGCTTTCACGGGTGTCCGGCACAGTATTCTTTTCTTCCGGGGTCCGTGTGAAAACCGCTATCAGCGCGATCAGAACAATCGGAATTGACCATAAGAGCAAGGCCGTGCGCCAATCGTCTCCCGCGAGTGGCAGCATCAATGGCAAAGTCAGTCCCGCACCAGACACTTCGCCAACCATCATCCCGTTCAAATAGACGGCATTTCCAAGGGCTATATGACCGGGCGTCCAGACCCGGGTCGCTGTCGGTAAAGCGGTCTGGAAGACGGCAACGCCAAATCCCATCACAATCGAGACTGAAAACAGCATCAGAGTCGAGGGCGCGTAGCCTCGCGCGGTCGAGGCAATCGCCATCAACAGAACGCCGAAGACAATGGACGCCTTCAAGCCGAAGCGCCCGATGATGAGGGCTGCAGGAATGGCGCCAAAGGCGATGGCAACCACAGGCAACATGGTCAAGGCACCAATACCGGCTGCATCCAATCCGTAAGTCTCGCCCATTCGGGTTGCGAGAGGCGGAGCGGCCAGAACCGGCACCCGCAGTGTCCAACCGAGGAGCCACAAAACGGCAAACATGAGTATCGGGAACGAATGACGGCGCTGGTCCAAGTGACGACCCCTTATTCAGATTTTTTGAGAAGCGATGCCGCCAAAATACGCTTTCTCTTTTTTCGGGGTAGCTGGTATTTATAGATTTCTGTTTTCTGTTTTTTTGGAAAAGCGAATGAACCGACTTGCAGAAATTGAGGCCTTTGTGGCTGTGGTTGAGACGGGCTCGTTTTCAGCCGCTGCAGAAAGACAAGGGATTGCGGTTTCTGCGCTGAGCCGCAGGATCGATGAACTGGAAGCCCGGCTTGGCGTCCAGCTGACCCAGCGCTCAACGCGCGGCGTTCGAACGAGCGAACGGGGCCAGATCTATTACAGCCATTGTCTGCGCATCCTCTCCGATCTCCATGAAGCGGACAGCGAAGTCGCCGGCGAGGACGGCCCGATCAAAGGCTTGATCCGGATTGCGTGCCCGCCCGCATTCGGCCTGCGGTATCTGTCACCGCTTGCGAATTCCTTCGCGAAGGACAATCCGGAAGTCCAGTTCGATATTGAAATGAGTGACCGGCCGGTCGACCTCATCGAAGGCGGCTTTGATTTCGCGATCCGTCTGGGACGTTCGGAAGACCCGACCCTTGCCGCAGAACCGCTTTTTTCCGTGCATTACGTTGTGGCGGCAAGCCCTCTCTTCTGGGACGCGCACGGTCGTCCGGGTACTCCGGAAGACCTGACGGGTTTCCCGGCCCTTGTTTATCGCGTTGGGCTTGATCCGGCGCAATGGCGTTTCACCCGGCCCAATGGGCAGGCTGTCGATGTTCGGCTATCGCCCCGGATCGTTGCCAATAACGGAACTGTCTTGGTGGACGCCGCCAAGGAAGGTCTCGGGGTCTGCCTGGAGCCTGAATTCGTGTGTCACGATGCGATCCAAGACGGAACATTGGAGACCGTCCTCAAAGATCATCGCTCCTATGGCCGGAACGCGGAAATCGTCCGCCCTGCGGCCCGTCCGCTATCCCAAAGAGCGGAAGACTTCGCCAACACCCTCCGCGATGTTTTCGCCGCCCCGGCGGTATGACAGATAAACGTCTGGGCGCTTTCTTGATGGTCAGTAAAGCAAATTGGGGCAGAACGTGCTCATTACTTCAAAAGCCGGTGTCTGCCCCCTCCTAGTCTCGCCGGTCCACACTTTGTTTCCAAAACGGCGTCAGCCAGGCCAAGTCTTGGTCAATTGTCGCCAATAATGAGGAAGGTGGAGTGTCTCACATTCGCGAATGACAAAGTTTTCCTTAACATTTGATTAACTTATAGCTATTGTGGCGATAGTATGGTGCCCAGTAAGGGGCGTACACAGAGGAACCTACTGCTATGTTCAAGTCTTTTTTGAAGCCGCTTTGTGTCGCGGCACTGCTTTCGATGCCGTTCGGGTCGGCTCATGCCATTACTCTTGTGGATGGCGGCACCCTGTGCGAAGGACCTGCGAGTCTGTTGGGCGGGCTTGGCTGCGGGGGACTCGATTCCATTGGCGATGGGCCATCGTCGGGTGCCGGTGCAACCGTAGAAATTGACTTCGCCGGGTCGGGTGAAGCGTGGATTCTGGGCGGCGTCCGCGGGCAGAATCAGGACGAATTTGCCGACAATTTCACTTTGCAAGGCTCAGGCACCTTCGAATTGACCCTGGAATTGCTCGGTATTTTTGAAGGCGAAGCCTTTGACGCGGATTGGACGCAGGGTGGAATTGAGATTGGTGAGCTAGACACAGTCGGCGACGTGCTGACCGCAACCATCAGTTTGGGGACGAATGGCACATCGCTGTTCTCGCTCGATGCCGCTGGTGGCGATGTCGCCGACGGTAGCTTCGGACAGTACAAGCTCACAGTTACCGCGGTTCCGCTTCCGGCTGGCGCGGTTCTGCTGCTGACCGGTCTTGCCGGTCTGGCATTCGCGCGCCGCCGCGCGAAAGTTTGAGCCATCGTTGACGTAGAAACGCGCGATAAAGTCTGAAAGGCAGGGCAAGGGCCCTGCCTTTTTTTTGATCTGCGCGGGAGTGCTTGTTTCAGTGGAGGCGGAAATGGCCGCTGCCCTGTTGAAGTAACATGTACATGCCAGCTGGGAAAATGGGCGCTGAGGATCTGGATGATGACAGCGCTGGCACAATCGGTGTCAGCTGATCAGAGTTCGGTGCCCGCCGCCAACTTTTAATAGCGCGCGCCGGATCAAAAGGGGTGCGGGCAATACTGACCTTGGGATCGGTTTCACGGAACGTAAATTAGATCCGGTTGGAATTCGTAACGCTGATCTACTTCGTAGACGCGTACATGTAGAACAAGGTCCGTTCTCTCACCATTTTCTGAATTAAGGTCCACTAGGACCTCCCAATGCGTTCTGGCCCAAGCGCAGACTGAGGTTTTCCAACATTCCTCGGCCAATGGTCCCAAAGTGTCAGGGTAATCTTCAATGTTTTCGTTGTTGATTCTCAAAGTATCAGCATCAACTGTCCGAATTCCTTGACCGGTGGGAGGTTGATTGGACACAAATGCATCGGCAATCGTCTTTAGGGACCGTCTCCACTCCGTCGGGACAGCGCTTTCGGTATCCTCATCTTTGATGACAGGAACATCCTGCATGGGGACTGACTAATCTTCGGTCGATCGTCTCTCCATAGTGGGTTCAAAGCAGACCTCAGTCAAATATCGACTGTTTGCTGACCAGCACGCACCTGGACCGCTACTGAGGAAGAAAGCGAGAGCTGTGAAACCAGCTGCTTGATCTCACCGGTCAGGCAGCCCGCCGAAGACAGCGTGTTTCTTGGGGCAATGGTCGCGATGCAGAGCGCACCAATCGTCCGAAAAGCAGCCAGCACTTCCGCCTTGGCTTTACGCTCCGCTGCTGTTTCAGGCCGCACCCGATCCACACATTGGACATAGCTTACATTGTTTTCGCAGGAGTCCTTGGACCAATAAGGCGCATCATGGTGTTTCGAACAGCGGTCAACGCTGTAACGTTCGCCGAAATCGAGCAAATTGTCGGAGCCATCCCCATGACCGCCGCCGGTGTGAAAGCCAAAACGGTAGGATTTGAAATCGAACTCTGCGCGGGATGAGGGGTTCAGATAACAGCCGGGCTGTCCAGAGTCAGCGCAGAACTCGTAGCCTGGAAATCCGAGACTTGCCGCCATGGCAGCGGAAAAGGATAACCTGCGTCCCGTTCGATATCTTCGCGCCGGAAACATCGAGACACTTGGTGGGATAGCCGACACTGCGGATCTCGCCCTGAAGGGTGCGGCCCCAGCTTTGCGACGTGCGTTCGTCCACACAACGCTGCAAACAAACGGCGTTGCCATTCGTGTCAACGCAAAGATCAGAGTCAAAGGACTTGAGCGGCGCATGGACCACGTTGGCATGGGCCTCGCATGCGGCCAAACCGTAGAAACCAAAGACAAGTGCTAGAATGATACGATACATGACCCAACCTCTCAAAACCGGGTGTCCGGGCGCTTGTACCTTCGATCTCTCGTTGAAGCCGAAGTCATCCACTGTCCCAAACTAATCTTGGGTGTCGTTCATCGTGTCCTCCCCAAGATCCGGATTGTGTAATGGGGTAACATTATCCTTTCCTGATCGGCACTCTATGACAACGCGCGCGCCCTCACAGTTATAGGGAGGATCACTCAACAGAGTTTCATTTTCGGCCAATTCGACATGCGTATCCATTGAAAGGCGCTCGAGAAAACTCAATGAGAAGGCAAGCAGACAGTCACAAACTGCCAGAAACCATGTGCTTTGGGCTCTATCCGGAAATTATGACCACTGCAACATTAGCAGGTAAGCGGTGTCGCCATCGGCCCAGAGCCGTCGTTCGAAACGTTGAGGTTTCTGTTCTTTCGTATTCATAAAGCGGCCATTTGTTATCGGACTACTGGAGAGATAGCCGATCCGCTTTTTGGAGACCTTGCGGGAAACCTGAGATAAACAGGTCGCTCTAGGCACGTTTTTTGGCCTCTTAGGAGAAACAGTTTCGTGCTTGAGAAAAAGAGAGCAGCCGTTTGGTTTTCTCGTCCCACAAATGCAAGCGAGCATTCGCAAAACTTTCTTTGATTGTCATCCGATTGATGTCTGCCAGCTCTATGTGATCGCGAAGTACTTCTGGAAGACGATAGAACGGAATGCGACAATAGAGGTGATGGACATGGTGTATTCCAATATTGCCACTAACCCACTGCAATACAGAAGGTAGAACGTAATGCGAGCTACCGTTTAAGGCTGCGTTGTGTACCTGCCAATCTTCTTCCGCTTCCCAATGGGTCGTTTCAAACTGATGCTGCACATAAAACAGCCAAATACCCAAGGTTGCGGCGACAAGTGTCGACGGTAGAAAAATCAATAAAATCGGTGTCAAACCGTCCAGATAAAAGATAAGCGCTAAAATAGTGAAGATCGCAACGTTTGTGCCCATCGCACTCATCCAATATTTGGTCTTGTTCATAAGCCCCAGAGGCAGGCGGTTTTCTAATAGAAAAATGTATCCCGGTCCCAGACCGAACAAAACAACAGGGTTTCGATAAAGGCGATACAAAAGACGGCCAGACCACGAAAGATCCTGATATTCTTTGACTGTTAAAGTATGGATATCCCCAATGCCCCTTCGTCCAAGGTTGCCTGATGAACCGTGATGCATGGAATGGGTCCGCCGAAACACATCGTAAGGCATGAGAGTAAACACGCCAATTCCACGACCAAGCCAATCGCCTGCGATCCGCTTTTTAAAGAAGGCTCCATGCCCGCAATCATGCTGGATGACAAACAAGCGCAGCAAGAACGCGGAATTGATCACCGATATCGTGAATGCGATCCAGTAGCTGATAGACAGAGACCACCACGCTAGACCCCATAAAAGCAGGAACGGTCCCAATGTAACAAAGAGCTCAAACAAACTGCGCTGAGTATCTGGTTCGCGATAATGTGCGAGTATCCTGACCCATTCCCGAGGATCACGCATTTCTGGTTTGTGCAGGGGATATTCTGAAAGATCGACCATTATCTTGGTTTGTTATCGCTGTTACAAAGCTTGATAAACGAAACCAGTTGTATGGCAACGAAAAATCAGTCGATTCAATAGATTGTGCGAAAGTCGTCAACAAGCGTGTTTCAGACCCAAAGCCGAGCGATCGTCAAGCTCAGAAACTTAAAGGGCCGACACGACGCCCAGGCCATCCCAGATAGAATGTGGAGCTGCGGCGTCTTCCTGGTGAGCTCAACACCGCCAACGCGAACCGGACAGTCTGATTGCCTCCTTCCTAAAACTCTCAATGTCAGCATATCGCAAAGACGATGTGGTGTGGAGGGATGGTTGGGTCTGAATATCTGCGGCCGGGGAAACCTCATGATCGCCTGGTTCAAGGGAAAGATGAGCCTTCGGAAAGCATGCTGGAAATGCCGAATAGAGCGAGGCCGCTCCCGCTGGCTGGATCCTTCGCATAATGGACATCGCCAGTTACTTTAAGTGCCGCTACGGGCGCAAAGCGGCGATGGCTGGTGTTGATGGACCTGAGATTAACGTTGGACCTAGCGACAGCCAAGCCTGGCTGACAGCCGTCAATATCGACCTAGTTTTGTAGCAATGGGGCCAAAGCACAGCCCTTTGCCTTATCTTATTGCCATCTCTTTCATGTGGGGCAGCGCTTATCTCTTCCTGAAAGTTTCAAGTGCGGAGATACCTCCGCTGTTGCTTGCAGCTTTGCGTGCCGGTGTCGCGTTCAGCTCTGGTGCGGGCGCTGTTTACGCTCGATGGGCAAGACCCAATGCCACCGCTTTGATCGCATCAGGCCAGCTCAGTGTCGCGGCCTGCGTTGCCCTTTTTGCAAGTATTCTTGCGGATGAAAGCTGGCAGCTTGACTGGAGCCGGGACGTCTTCTTTTCGGTTTTTATGCTTCGTGCTTTTTGCACAGCGCTTACGGCGTTGCTCTTCCTTGTGGTCATTTCGCGATATAAGGCTGTCAAAGTCGGTGCTGCATCGTTCCTGCAACCCATCTGGGCGATAGCCCTCGGCTCACTCTTTCTCGCAAAAAAGGTCTGCGGGCTTCAGCTGTTGGGTTTCCTTATTATTCTGCTGTCGGTCCTTGCCATCACCACCGCGCCTGGGAACTTGCGAAAGACGGGGTTTTCGAAAGACCAAGTGTAGGGTCACGAACAATCGTTCGGAGTAAAGCTGCCTTTCGGGCTGGACTGCAACACAAGCTCACTTGGTGTCGTTGCAGGTTTTCTCTGTTCCGCACCAATACCCTTCGTTGCGACGATGGAACAACCGCTCTGTCCATCGCCTTCTCGTGCTTCGATATCCCGTCCACGCCGCTTCAAGCGAGTGACGATAAAATCGACATTGATGGATTGTTAAACACTGCGATTGAGGCAAGGCCGATCGTGCACCCTCCCCCTTTTAAGGGCGCTTAAAGAATTACGCCCGCCGCCGCACGCATGCGTCGACAAAGTCGGTCAGGGGCATGGGCTTGCCGTGATAATAACCCTGTTGGATCGGGCAGCCGATATTGGTCAAAAGCTGGGCGATCTCTCGCGATTCAATGCCTTCCGCGATGACATTCACCGTGAGCGCTTTCGCAATGTCGATCACGCTGTTGACCAGCTTTTCCTGTTCGGGGCGAACGCCGAGCGGCAGGATCAATTCACGGGCAATTTTCAGCCTGTCGGGGTTGATCGACATCAGCCCCAGGACAGAGGTCCGTCCCGTCCCGAAATCGTCGATCTCGACTTCGACACCCGCTTCCCGCATCATATCAAGCTGCCACAAAAACCGTGCATCCGGCCTGTCCATGAACGCCGTTTCGAGAAGCTCCACCGCAATCCTCGTTCTGCTGGTCTTCGCGATCTCAACAATGTCCGCAACATATTTGTCGTGTTCGAAGCTTTCGCCCGTCACGTTGAACGAGACGCGGGGCAACACATCCGGATAGGCCGCTAACAACGCGCCGACTTTTTCAAGAATGATCCCGTCAATCTTTGTGATCAGGCCGGTTTCCGTCGCCGTATCCATGAAGCCATTCGGCGGGATGACCGTTCCGTCCGGGCGCACCCATCTTGCCAACACCTCGACGCCGACAAGTGCACCGGTCCTTGCGTCGACTTGCGGTTGCGCGAACGGCTCAAATTCACAGGCTTCAATCGCATCGAGAAGACCGTGGACCGAGGCTCTTTTCCCCTTGGCGTATTGCCGGATTTCAGGGGTGGAGTTCACCGTCTGGTTTCGGCCTCGTAACTTCGCCTCATAAAGCGCATCGTCTGCTGCCGAGATCATCAGGTCGGCGGAGCGGAAATCATCTTCAAGGGTGGAAGCGGTTCCAATACTCAAGGTAATGCGGCGCGCGACGGTTGAGTATTGGTGCTCGATTTCCGCAGCCTCGATTGCTGCGTGGATTTTCTTTGCGAGGTCCTCCGGCGAAATGAGCGTGCCGCTCAAAACCGCGACGAATTCTTCGCCGCCATAGCGTGCGACAAGGCAACCGGTCGAGCGGGCGATCTCTTTCAGGATGCGGCCGATGGCTGCGAGCGCTTCATCGCCCGCCTGATGGCCGTAAAAATCGTTGTAGGGTTTGAAGTGATCGACATCGATCATGAAGATCGTCAGAGGGTTTTTCCTGTGATCGATGCCGTCATCGAAGGCTTTCAGCAAGAATCTGTCGAGAAAGGCCCGGTTGTAGAGCCCGGTCAAACTGTCTTTTTCAGACATCGACTTCAGCTTCGCATTGGCATTTTCAAGATCCGATGTCCGGGTGCGGACCGCATCGGAAAGCGCTTCGGAATGTTTGCTGAGCGCATCATTGGTGTCCGCTATCGCGTCATGCGAGACCTTGATATCTTGGATCACGCCGCTTGCCGTTTCCGTCAGATGTTCAATACGGCGCCCCAGACATTCAACTTCCGTGTTTTTCAAAAGGTTCGGCGGGCTCGGCGCCTCTATTCCGCCCTCTCCCGGCTGCCAGTCCCGCACACTCTGCGCAAGGGCGCTTGTGTAGCGGGCCAGGACGGCAAAGGTCGTGACGAACAACAAAAGGCCGAAGAGGACGTTCTTCGCTGCCGTCACAAAGAAGAAGGTTATGAGACGGTCGACGATTTCAGGGGCAACCAGTGATTTATCAACGGTGACGGAAATCTGGCCGATCGTCTGATTGGTCTGGTTGATCGCTGGCGAGGCAAGATCCAGAGACAGAACGATCTCGTCCGCGTCACCTATTGTGCCGATTTGCGGAAGTGTGGGCGACGCTGTGCGGGTGCGATGAACCATGACATCGCCCTCATTGAGAATTGTAATTTCGGTGATGGCGCGCTGCGAGAAGAGCCCTTCAACCACCTGTTCGGCTGACTCCTGGTCGAAATTATAAACCGCCGCGGCAGCCGACGGGGCAGAGCTCGACATAAACTCGCGGGCCGCGAACTCAACAGCATCCTTTTCCCGCTGAAGGTCAATCCACATGCTGACGGCAGCCCCCACCAGACCCAACAGAAGGGTCAGCACCAGTGTCCGACGCAGAAGGACAGCGCTCAAAGACCGTTGCTTCACGGTCTCAGGCTCTTGCTCGCCAGTCGTTTGCGGAACCGTCTCACTCATCGGTCGTTTTACCGTCGCGATTGGCTTTGCGCTTACTCGTAACGTGACTGGATGGCGCGTTGGGTGCCATCTTCAATCATGCTGTCCAATGCCTGTTGCATCCGTGAAAGATGGTCCGGATCGGTCTTCGGATTGCAGGCAAGCGCTACCTGGAGCTCGGGAAGCACGAATGCAGAGGAAACCGGGACACCCTCTTCCTGCAAACGTTCAAAATAGGGTTCCGGCACGGCCATCAGATCGTTCCGGCCGACCAGAAGCTTCTTGAGGGCATCCGCCATTGTGGCAGCTTGTTCGATCCCTTTGAACCCTGCTGCCTCGAGAATGCCGACGGTGAATTCGCCCTTCTGCGTTCCAACCGAGTAAGAAAGCGCATCATCGAGACTGTTGAGCGTCAGATCGCTGTCCTGACGCTTGATCAAAAGCGCCCGGTCAACTGAAAGCGGTCCGATCCAACGGAAATCCGCTTCGCGATTGGGGGTCCGAAATGTCGAGAAAACACAGGTTGCCGGTTTTTTGCGTGCCGAGCCGATTGCGCGCGACCACCGGGTCAGTTCCACCTCGTAGCCGAGATCCGCGCGCTTCATGATCTCGAAGACCTGCTCGGCGCCGAAGCCAGAGATGCCATTCTCGGACTGATAATTATACGGTGGATATTCCTCGGTCATGAGGGTGAGTTCCGATGCCGAGGCACCGTGACCGGCAAAGACAATCAGGCAGGCATATTTAAAGGATCTGGTAATCATAACACGATCTCAATATTGTTTCACAGCGTTCTAGATAGTCGAAAGACGTTAATTTGAAGTATCAGTCACAAAGATATGACAATTCAACATAGGTATACTGAGTCGATATATTCGTATGGTAACTGGCTTATTAATATAATAATCTATACTTTAAACGATGTATGCTGACGGATAGAATAGACTAAGGGTGAAGGGTGTCTACATCATTCGGACGTTTATCGGCACGGGAAGCGTTTTGACCATTAGAATGGCTGGAAAGCCGCCAACCTGACCATCAACGGTTGAACGCTCAATACCCGCTACGAGCCCAACTTGACCGTTTCGCGTTAGACAGACAGCCCTTCTATAAGCTGCGCCAGTGCTTGAGCGGCGGCCTTGGAACGCGTCGCGCTATGTCTATCACTTGCGATCCAAAGAGCGGCGTCTATCATCGCGCCATTGATGAGTATCGCATAGGCCATTGCATCACCGGGCTTCCAGGAATTGCCCGCTTGCAATCCTTCGATGGCGTCGCGAAGCGGCTCGATACTGCCTTCTTGATCGATCTCACGGAGCCGCTGTCCCAAAACGGCGGGTCCGTCTTTGAACATGATCTGCTGCACGTCTGGTTCCATTGCCATTTCGAGGTAGGCGACGCATGTCTTAATGAAACCCTCGAGGCTTTCATCACCCTCCGCAATGGCGAGAAGTCGCTCACCGATTTCGTGATCGATCTGCCGGACAACAGCTTCAAACAGCCCATCTTTGCCACCGAAATTGTGATAGAGCGCACCACGCGTCACGCCTGCTTCAGCGCACAATTCGTCCATAGACGTGTCCGCATAACCGCGCTCGGCGAAATTTTTTCTAGCCACTGAAACCAGCCGAGCCGATGTGTCCGCTTTTTTCTGCTCGCGCAAATTCATAGACGCCTCCACTTGACATACGCTACGTATGTGAATATTTCACATACATGCCGTATGTTAAAGGAAAGGCGATTGACGTGCAACGCGCAACACAACGATCGGGAACAAAGGATGATGTGCTTTTCTTGGCTCGCATGGGCTACGAAGCTTCGCTTCCGCCGTTCAAGGAATCCTTCTGGGACGACCTGATCAGGCCAACAGGAACCGAGACACTTGCCTTTCTGGAGGAGCTGTTTCGCCAGGATGCTTCGAATTGGGGCAATTCAGACGACTTCATTATCTTGGAGCTCAACGGCGAATCTTCCGCGTGTTGCGCCGTGTACCGTCCGTTAGAGAACCCGCCCTCTCAAGGCCCGCTCAACCTCGACAAGGTGCCCAAGATTGCAACCACACTTGGGTGGAGCGATACCGCGACCAACGCGTTTACGGCTGCGTATCAGAAGGTCTGGAGCGGCGACAGAAGCTTCCTGACACCACAGGCCGAAGTGATTATCGAGACCGTTGCCGTGGTGCCATCCGCGCGGGGTCATGGCTTTGGTCATCGGCTGATGAAAGCAGCGTTTGAGCGCGGCCGCACCGTTGGTGCAAAGAGCATCGGCATCATGGCGATCAATGGCAATGATGCTGCGCAGTCTCTTTATGAAAAACATTTCGAACCCTATGCGACCTTCCATGGCGCGTACTTCGATCACGCGTTCCCGGGGCTCACAAAGTACCGGGCAAGCCTCGCCTAAGAAAGGAATGAACCCATGACACCAACTCCCAACGACACGATGATCGTGATGTACAACCTTGCTCCTGACCAAAACCAGGCCGATTTCGAAACATGGCTACAGGAGGTCGATCTACCCGGTTACGAGAAAACCGCGACGATGAGCGATCCCGTTTACTACCGTGCCGAAGAAACGCTGGAAGGCGAAACACCGCCATTCAAATACGTCGTTGCGATCAAGTCCAAGACGGGCGAAGAGGTCGATGAAGAAATGAGCGGCAAGGGATGGGAAGGCTTTGTCGCAGACTTCGAGAGCCGCACGCGAGACGCAGTCTATATAAGCGCGACCCGCATCATCGGCTGATATCCAACTCGGGGACAGAGTGACTTAGCTTGATCGCTATGTCCGCAATATTGCCTCGCGCATTAAGACAGTAATCCAGCCTGTAAACGACGTGCACTTACGGATAGGCAAAACTGATGGCGAAGGGTCTCTCTGTCAGCCATCTGCCCATACTCCGCAAAACACAGGTTTTCATTGCCGGTAGCGGACCAGACCACCTTTAACCAACGGTCTCATAAACCAATGAAGCCCCGTCCCGGAGAACAATCGCTACGTTAGCAATCCGGAACCTGTCGCAATCGCAGCGGTTCCGATTGGGAAACGATCAAACATCACTCGAAGCGTTGCTCTAAAAAGAGCGGATGCTTCACTGCATCACGCAGCAAGGCTCTTGAGAAAATGACCGGAAAAAGAACTGAAATGTATGTCATGGACAAACCAATAAAAACGCCCATCCTGAACGGATCCTCCATCCATCCCTCCGGATCTACTGAAAAAACCGAATCGCCCGGTGACAGGGAAGCCAGCATCCCAACCAGTATTAAGGCGGTTATGATGAAGAGTGAAAAATAAAGAAAAATTCCCTGAATAATTAGCTTCAATAGGATGTACAGAAACTGACGCAAACTTCGCATGATAACGGAAGGAATGTCGTTTATAATTCCGGCTACATAAGAAGGCATCGCCATGCCAATCAATGCGTAAACGCCAAGGCCAACGAAGGCTGATACAATCAGTGTCACCAGACCTGGTTTCTCTGTCCCAAGCTCACCGGTCGTGATCAACGACCACATCGACCCACCGTGCGAAATAACCTGATGAGTTATCCAATTAATGGCAAAACACAGGCAAATAAAGCCAATGACGTAACCGACGCTGCTCTTTATCGGGATGTGTCTCTTAAGCGCTGACGCATGGGCAAAAAACGCCACGACGGACATAATTGCGAACATGGGATAACTGGTTGGAATCCCATAGGCTTCAAGCACAGTTTCAAAATAGATAAGACAGAAAATCAAACAGGACGCGACAAGGGTATATTGCCAGATTTTAAAAAAGATGACGAATGCCTCCACCTGAATGAGGCCCTGAGGTGCAGTCATGTCCTTCCCCGAAATATCTTAATGAACGTCTCGTATTACAATTATTTCTATTCTTAAGATCGGTACAAGCGACCATGAGGTGGCGCAAGGCATTTTTGCGTCAAACAGCGTTTCTGGTGGGATTCTGAAAAAGGGCCACCCGGATCACATGACCAAATCCTGTAAAGAGCACATTTTCCTGAAAGACGCGGTCAAAAACCGGAATGCCGAGCGGGCTCTCGACATCCTCCGCTCGCATATCGATCGCAAAGAATGCTCACA
>JBCDCZ010000092.1:0-15120 GCA_039180865.1 Pseudomonadota bacterium
CGATTCCGTCTCAGTTTTGACGAATAATCCTCGTAAGCTGGAATCACTCAGAGAATATGGGATTGAGGTTGATAAACGGATCGCCCACCAGGCGCCCGTCAACCAAAACAACGACCATTATCTGAAAACGAAAGCGAAACGATCCGGGCATCTGCTGAAGTACTAAGGCTTGGACGTTTTCCATCAGATAGGGACGCGTGTCGCTTGCCTCAGGCAAGGGCAGCCTAGTTCGATCCCGAACATAACCTTTTCGCGGCCATGCGAAGGCCGGCGTGCCACATAGGTGGGCGCCGGCTCTTTTTCGTCTGAGGTCAGAATTTCTTGCGAGACGCTGGAAGACCTATGGCGATCGCGTGTTGCGCCTCTCCACGGTCCCGCTATCTTATGGGAAGACGGAAGCCCATCAGAGACATCCGGACCGCGGCGGAGGCAGA
The DNA here is from genome assembly GCA_039180865.1 of Pseudomonadota bacterium. Classification (GTDB taxonomy): domain Bacteria; phylum Pseudomonadota; class Alphaproteobacteria; order Rhizobiales; family JACESI01; genus JBCDCU01. Next base: position 435 of record JBCDCZ010000092.1, read on the forward strand.
CATGGCCGAATACTCCAACTACATTGAAACCGGTGAAATGCGGGGTTATTCGCTCGCGATGCGCATCATCCACTGGCTTATGGCGCTCATTATGATCTGGATGATGATAGCGGGCATCCTGATGGTGAATGTCTACAATAAGTTCGATGCCACGACCAATTTTCTCTATCACCAACACCGGGGCTTCGGCTTTGTGCTGTTGGTTCTCGTAGTCGTCCGCCTTGTACTTTATCGCTTTAATCGCCCTCCCTCACCTCTTCCAGCCGGAATGTCGCCGGTGCAGAAGCTCATCGCGGAAGCAAACCATTTTCTACTTTATCTCGCGCTCATTCTCCATCCGCTCCTTGGATGGTACGCAACGAATGCGTGGGGTGTAAAAGACATACCGATCTTTGGCCTTTTTACGCTGCCCCCGCTTGTCGAAAAGAACCGCGAGCTTGGCGACTTCCTGCTTATGATCCACGGCTATGTGGGCTTTGCGATTGTCGGTCTGGTCGCACTTCACATCCTGGGTGCACTCTGGCATCTGAGTCAGGGGGATGGCGTGTTCTCACGCATGCTTAAATCGAAAATTACGACCAACTAGCGATCATTCACCGAAGCCTGACGCAATTCGCCATTATGCCAGAAGTAGGCCGCGAAACAGGGTTCCGCCCCGGCTCCTCCGCACGAGCTTCCGTGAAGTGAGAGAAGGAGGATTTCACGGTCGAACCATTCGACCGTCTTGAACGCACGTGCAAGGAAATCATAACGTTTTCCAGAGGTCAGCACGACCAGACTGCATCCTCCGCTGCCGCACCAAAAGGACGCCGCGCTGGTGCAGTGCAGTTTTGAAAAATCAATGATGACATCATTTCCGCTGCCGCTGCCCAGGTCGACTGAAAGGACAGCACCCTCATCTCGCTCGAACCGACCATCATCGATCGATGCACATTCTTCGGCGGCTTCCGCTAGCACAGCTTCGGCATCGATTGGCCCGCTTGCCTTAACGGGAAGGGTAATCGTGACGGCTGCAAAGAGGGTCGCCAGAGTTAAGCAATGCCAGATGCGAGATTGAATCACGACCAACTCCTATTTGAACACTCGTTGACAGGTCGGCTCGCCCCACTGGTGCAAGCAAACCCCATGCTCTAACAATGGAAGCCCTTTTTCTTTCATGCAAGCGGAGCGATCATGGCGCACATATCCGGTTACGAAGTCTTCGCCATTAAATATGCTGAACGCAACAACCGGACCCGCAACGACAGTTTTCTGTTCGATCCACACCATAGCGACCGTCATCCGATGGATTACTTCGTTTGGATCATCCGCAATCAGAACCGGACAATTCTGGTCGATACCGGTTATGATCGGAAGGAAGGAAAGGCGCGCCTCAGACCTATCCTGATCGAACCTGCAGAAGCCTTGGCGGACATCGGTATTGACCCGTCGTCGATCGAGACCTGCATCATCACCCACCTCCATTATGATCACGCCGGTAGTCTCGCAGACTTCGAGAATGCAAAGTTTCACCTTCAGGAGCGCGAAATGGCGTTCGCGACAGGTGCATGTATGTGCGATCCGACTCTCAAGATGCCCTATACCTCAGACCATATATGTACGATGGTCAAACGGGTTTATTCCGGGAAAGTCGTCTTTCACGACGGCGATGCCGAAGTTGCACCCGGCGTAACAGTCCATCGCATTGGAGGGCACTCCAGAGGCATTCAAGCCGTGAGAGTGGAGACCGACGAAGGCCCACTTGTTCTGGCCTCGGATACGTCTCACTATTATGAAAATTTCATGCGACGAAAGATGTTTCCGGTGGTTGTCGATGCAGAAGATATGGCGCGCGGTTTCGATCGCTTGCGTGAGCTCGCCGAAGGCGACATTGCGCGCATCATACCGGGCCACGATCCACTGGTGACATCAAGTTTTGAACCTGCCTTTGAAGGTTCAAAAGCAGAAATCCGACGGTTGGAACGCGGGCCTTCAATCGGCTCTTTTTTCACATAGAGTATGCAACAACGAGCTCTCGCCGCGTTCATCAGCTACGCCCGCTTGGCGTCCTGGCCCAGGAGCATCGATAAAAGATCGTCGCGGGCCATCGGTTTCGCGAAGTGGTAGCCCTGCAAGACATCGCAACCCAATTCGGTCAGAATGCGCGCATGCTCGGCGTTTTCAACGCCCTCCGCGGTAACCCCGATCCCGAGCGAATGGCCAATATTGACGATCGACTGGACCAGCATGCGCTGGGTTGGATCCGTATCGATTGGACCAACGAGCTGACGGTCGATCTTCATACGATCGGGGTTTACTTTCATCAATCCGATGATCGATGCGCGCCCGCTTCCAAAGTCGTCAATTTCGATGAGAATGCCAAGTTCGCGTAACTTGTCGATGTTCCAGGCGAAGGGTTCGTTGTCTTCATCGAAGTAGATCGATTCAAGGAGCTCAAACGCGATCGGCGTTTGAATGTCCGGTAATCGGCTGATCTTCTCTGCCAGCTCCGGATCAGCCAAACGCCGGAAACTCACATTGACTGATATCTTCGGGATAACGAAGCCGCGCTCAGCGCAGGTCACACACAGATCAACACTCTTCTCGAGGATTTGCTCGTCGATACGCGAAACAACATTGAGGTCTTCGGCGACGGGTAGGAAATGGAATGGAGAGAGGATGCCCCGTTCCGGGTGATTCCATCTCGCCAACGCCTCGACACCGGCAAGCCTGCCATCGCGCGACGAATATTGCGGCTGGTAGTGGGGTTCGAATTCCCCGGCCTCAAGACCGCGGAGCAAATCATCTGCAAGCGACCGGCTTGCGATGATCGATGCCTCCAGTTCCTTTGTGAATGTGCAATAACGGCTGCGCCCCTCATTCTTCGCGCGATAAAGCGCAAGATCGGAGTTGATCAGCAAATCCTGCGCTGAGACGCCTTCTTTCCAGAAAGCGACGCCAATACTTGCGCTGAAACGGCAGATTGCACCGCGATACGTCAACGGTCTTTGGGTTTCCGCCAAGAGCTCCTTACAAATCTTGTGGATGTCTTTTTCCGATTGGAAATCCGTGAGCACGGCGACGAATTCGTCACCGCCAATACGGGCGAGAAAAGCGTTGTCGCCAATCACCCGTTTGATGGTCTCAGCAGTCTCACATAAGACGTAGTCACCGGCTGCGTGACCAAGTGTATCATTGATCTCTTTGAAGCGGTCGAGATCAATGTGGAGCATGCAGACATTTGTGCCAAGATCAGACGGATCCGCGAGTAGCTTATCAAGAAAACTGGAAAGCGACCGGCGATTTGCAACGCCCGTTAGTTCGTCGACGGTTGCCTGACGCTCCACTTTTCTGTTGGCGATGCGCAAAGCGTCAGCCGTCTCTTCCAGGGCGGTTTGCTGTTTCTTGGTTTCGGTGATGTCGAGATAGGTTGTCATACTCCGCTTCCCGACCGGCATGCACGTAAATCGCAGAATCTTGCCGTCACCACGCACCATTTCCCAGGATTTGTAATCGCCTTTGGTGATCTCTGCGGTTCTTTGGGCGAGGTAGGCCTCCCAAATCTCATCGTCATCATTGTCGACGGTGTAGATCCCTTTGTGGCGATTGAAGTCGATCACCTCTGCCAACGTTGGATGCTTATCCATAAAGTCTGGGGGAATCCTGAAGAGTTCCCGGAATGCCTTGTTGTGCAGACGGACCCGGTGATCGGGATCCATGAACATGATCCCAAGATCTATGTTGTCGAGGACTTCTTTCAGGAACCGTTCCCGTTGCTTCTGTTCGCTGATATCACGCCAGATTACGCCAAACCGCCAAAGGTCTCCGTTTTCATCAAGAATCGGCGACACGCTGAGATCGACCCAGACGGCCGTTCCGTCACGGCTGTAGTTGATGACTTCGACCCGTATCGGCCTGCCTTCGCGATAGGCATCCTGTATCTTTGCCGACGTTTCGGGATCCGTTTCCGGACCGATCACAAACTCCCGGGGTCTGCGGCCTATAAGTTCATCTTTGGTGTATCCGATTGCTGCACAATAAGACGGGTTGCACCATTTAATCCTTTGGTCCTGATCAACGATGACCATGCCGTCATTGACCCATTCGGTCAGCGCAACAAGTTCGATGTATTGGCCGCGGCTCTTGATGAGTGCTTCGTTGGATTGTTTGAGTTCTTCAGTACGCTCGTCCACGCGGCGCGACAGCTCATCCGCACCCTTCACCTTGCTGAAGACGAAATAAGCAACCAAGCCTGCAAAACTTAAGCCGAAAGCCAGAAAGACAAGGAGTTCGGTAAAGGCCGGGGCAATCAGACCGACGTCCCGATGCTGAGCGACGATACGCCAAACACGGCCTGCAGCTTCGATTTCGATACTCTCAAAATCCGCGCGTATGTTGTCGATAAGAAGGCGACCTGACCACTCGTCAAATGGGACGCCGGTCAGCTTTGAGCTCGCAAGAACAGTCTGGAAGGAGAGGTCCGGAGCACCACGCTCTGCTATATCATTGCGAAAGCCGAGATCATGAACTTCCACGTCTATTCCAAGAAACGTCAATTCCATGAACTGTTTTGCAATAATGGAGTTGCTGAAATAGGCCGCAACGACAACGCCGACGAAGCGCTCACGGCGCTCTTCAACTGAAGGCGGGACCATTCCTCCACGATAGATCGGATGAAGTGCCAGAATACCAGGAACTTGCGTCACCAGATCGAGACGCTGAGAAAACTGTGTCTGACCCGTGTCGCGTGCTGCGAAAATGGTCTCCCGACGCACGTCTTCAGAAAACAGATCAAAACCGGTGAACTCGTCTCGGAGCGATGCCGGTGCGACCGCTACGAGCGGCAGTACGGTTGCGCTTTCCGTTTTCGGGAAGATTTTCAATGGGCCGTAACCCATCGCTCGGCGTTTACCTTCGAAATCAAGCGATTGAGCGCGTTCATCGAGCACCGCGCGATCGTACTGCAAGGCAAGCCCGACCGTCAGAAGGTTCGGGTCCCATTCAAGAATTCCGGCTTGATCGATAAAAGCGTGAAAACCCGAGGTTATCTCGCTGCCTCTAAAATCATCGGACAGATTAACGACAGCACCGATCTTGGCTAACGCGCGGACCGTGTTGGAAATCTCGAATTCGATGAGCGAGCCAATACGCGTTACACGATCCTTGAAGGCCTGCTCGCCGACAGCCTTGCGGCTCTCGTAGATTGAATAGGCGGCGGCACAGAACAGACCGAAAATAACGAAGAATATCGCCCCTGCAAGCCAAGGCCCTTTTATGGTTCTTGGTAATGTGGGCATTGAAGATTGCATTCCTGGTCTACGGGAGAGTAGCGATATAGTAGTTTCCAAGACTTGCGATAAAGTTAAATTAAAAGATGCATCAGTACACAATGACCACCACTCTGGGTTGAGCAAACGCCCGAATGGCTTTGGATTTCCAGAATGACTGGGCGTCACGGTATGAACCGGGAACCGGGGTGTTGCATTATAAACCCATGGCGCTCCCGCAGGCGTGACTTGCCTTTCTTGTAAGCTCGCCTTAGCTACGTTTTACCCTATAGTCGGGTGACATCGGACCAGACCGGTCTTCATCCGTCCGCTATTCCAGCCCGGGTCTGATACCCGAGGCATCAGCAATCTGCGAAAGGCGAGACGCTTGCTACGTTCATTCTTTCCAAGACCTTCACTCTTTTTTTCATCTGCGGTCGCATGGACCGTGCTCGCCTTCATCATCTGGTACCTCATTCCAGGCCTTGAAGACCTGTTAAGTGTCGGTGAGTTACTCGTCGGCCCAACGCCCGAAACTGCACCCGGTGAACGCCCGCCGTTCTTCAGCGCTGAGAAGCTCTGGACCTACCAGTACATCATCATGTGGGCTGTCGCCTTCTGCTGGATCTGGTGGTACTTCGAGCGGAACATCTGGTACTGGTGGTCGGTTGTCGGCACCACGTTTTTGATGCTTTCGACCTATTTCAACGTGCAAATCAGCGTTTGGTTGAATGACTGGTACGGTCGCTTCTACGATCTCATCCAACAGGCGCTTACCTCCAAGGATGTCGCGATCGGTGACTATTACCTGCAACTTTCAACCGCTGCTTTCGTCCTCGTTCCCTACATTATCTTTTTGATTTTGATTGACTTTTTCTCGTCGCACTACCTCTTCCGCTGGCGTACTGCGATGAACAATTTCTATATGGAAAACTGGCGTTCCGTGAGCCATATCGAAGGTGCGTCGCAGCGTGTTCAGGAAGACACGCGTATCTTTTCAACAATCATGGAATCGCTCGGCCTGAGCTTTGTGCGGTCGGTCATGACACTGATCGCATTCCTACCGCTCTTGCACTCGCTATCAGAGCGTGTCGAAACCTATCCACTCTTCGGCGAGGTTCCTGACGGCCTCGTATTCCTTGCGATCCTGTCCGCTTTATTCGGCACGCTTCTACTGGCTCTGGTCGGTTACAAACTGCCGGGGCTGGAATTCGAAAACCAGAAGGTCGAGGCCGCCTACAGGAAAGAACTTGTCTATGGCGAGGATGCGGATGACAGAGCTGATCCGGTGACCGTTACGCAGCTTTTCGGAAATCTGCGGCGGTTCTATTTCCGCTACTTCATGCACTATCTTTACTTCAACGTTGCCCGCTACGCTTACCTGCAGGGCTCGGTCTTCATCCCGTTCTTTGCCCTCGGACCGACGATCGTTGCCGGCGCAATCACGTTTGGCGTATTCCAGCAGATCATGAACGCGTTCAATCAGGTCGAGAATTCGTTCCAGTTCCTTGCGAATTCCTGGACCCGGATCGTCGAACTGATGTCGGTCTTCAAACGCCTGAAAGCCTTTGAGCTTAACATCACGCATGAGCCGCGTAATGTCAGCAAGACCATGATCGGTGGTGCGGAAGTCCCAGGTCCCGGCGAATAACCGGGACCTCTTCACGCTGTCGCGGATTTACATTCAGCAATGGCTGACGACAGTCAGCCGGGCGTAGGGGTCGAGTACCGCCCTACCAGGTTCCGGTGTTCCCCATGCTGGCCCACGGTTCTGCTGCCTCAAGCGCCGTACCACGCTGCAGGAGTTCGACTGAGATCCCGTCTGGAGAAACGACAAAAGCCATGCGGCCATCGCGCGGCGGGCGATTGATTGTCACGCCATTGTCCAAGATGTGCTGGCAGGTGTCGTAGATGTTGTCGACCTGAAACGCCAGATGACCGAAATTGCGGCCGCCAGAATAGTCTTCCGGATCCCAATTGTAGGTCAGTTCCAGAGCCGGCGCTGCCTCATTGTGAACACGATCAACGTCTTCCTTGGCAGCCAGGAAGACCAAGGTGAAGCGGCCCTTATCATTGTCGTAGCGCCGAACCTCCTCCAACCCGAGAAGATCGCAATAAAACTTCTTGGATTGTTCGATATCCGTAACCCGGACCATCGTGTGAAGGTATTTAATGCCCATGTTGCCGCTCCCTCGTTGTCAGTGCGCGATTGTGTTGAATTTTTTCGCCTAACCCCCGCGATCGGTGAAAAGACTGTCAACACCCGTGATCGTTCTGGTTGACCGATTACATGGATGGTCACAGGGGCGGCTCGCAATGCCGTCAGACGTAGATTAAGGCTTTCGGCCTGAGCAACAAGGGAAAAGACAATGGAACAGATCAACACATTAACAGGTCCCGCAGGACGCATTCTCCTCGGTGGATTCTGGCTTTATTTCGGACTTACCAAACTGGGCGGTATCGAAGGATTGCAAGGTTACATGGCAAGTCAGGGCGTTCCGGGCTTCCTCGTCTACGCAGTCATTGCACTGGAAATTGGTGGCGGACTGGCGCTTCTGGCGGGTGCTTTCTCGCGCTATGCGGCCCTTCTTCTAGCGCTTTTCAGCTTGGCAACCGCTTTCCTCTTCCACAACGTGTTTGCTGATCCAGGCGAACTCAATAACTTTGCAAAGAACATCGCGATCGCAGGTGGCCTCCTGATGATCACGACAAACGGTCCAGGACGGTTCGCAGTCAACCAAGCCTAATCGACCCGTTCAGCCGAAAACCACCCCAACCTGGCAGTCCAGTTGCGACTGTCAGGACGGGTGGGCGGGCGTCCCACCTCTTGCAGTGAATATCTGCGGTTAGTCGCTGCGGCCTTACTCCAAAATCAAAAAGGCACGGAAGTCGTTGACATTCGTTGCCGTCGGGCCGGGGGCAAAAAGCGCATTCAGCGCTTCAAACGCCGTATAGGCGTCATTGCCAGCCAGTAACGCTTTGGGCTTCAAGCCTTTCTTCACGAGACCATCAATCGTTTTGGCGTCAATGAAGGCCCCAGCATTATCTTCCGATCCGTCAATACCGTCCGTGTCGGCTGCCAGCGCATAGATACGGTTTTCGCCTGAGATCTTAAATGCTGCCGAGAGAAGGAGTTCTGTGTTGCGACCACCTCTGCCTTTATGACGGACAGTGACTGTCGTTTCACCACCGGACAACAGAACGCATGGCGGCTTAAAGGGTTCACCCAAGCGGTGACATCGCGCAGCCAGTGCCGCCAGGGCACCGCCCACGTCGCGCGCTTCCCCTTCCAGATCGTCGGAAAGGATATAAGCCGAAATCCCGGCAGCTTCGGCAGTCTGTTTAGCTGCAAGCAGCGACCGTTCCGCCGTTGCAACGAGCTTAACTTCGTCTCTCGAAAAGCCCGGATCGTTAGGTCTCGGCGCCGCTGCTTCCTCCCTGGCCATCCATGACACCACGCTTTCCGGCAAATCCATCTGATAACGTTCGATGATTTCGAGAGCATCCGCCCGGTCCGGCAACGAGGGAACCGTCGGCCCGGATGCGACAAGGCTCGGATCATCGCCCGGAATATCGGAAATGATAAGGCTCAAAACACGAGCCGGATGCGCGCAAGCCGCAAGCCGTCCCCCCTTGATTTCGGAGACGTGTTTTCTCACCGCGTTCATTTCATGGATTGGCGCCCCGGATTTCAAGAGAGCGGCGTTGAGAGCCTGCTTGTCCTCCGGTGGTACAGAGGCCGGCGGAAGCGATAACAGCGACGATCCGCCACCCGACATCAGGGCCACAACAAGATCATCTTCACCGCATCCGGAAACGAGATCCATCATCCGTCTTGCAGCCTCGAAGCTCCCTTCATCAGGCACCGGGTGCGAGGCTTCCACAATCTCGATCCGCTCACAAGGAACCGCGGACCCTTTTCGCGTAACGACAAGCCCTTCCAAGGGAGATGAACAAGCCTCCTCAAACGCCCGCGCCATATGCGCAGATGCCTTACCTGCGCCGACGACGACAAGGCGCCCTTTGGGTGGATCCGGCACATAGTCCTTGAGCATTACTTTCGGATCGGCCGCATCGACCGCTGCCTGAAAGAGGTCGGAGAGGAATGCCCTTGGCTCAAACTTCGTCATGCACTTCCGCCCCGGATTTATTCTGCTGCACCGGCAAGCGCGAAAGGTAGCCGCCGCTCAGCGGCATAGGTCGAAAACACCGTCCCTATTCCTATGATGACGGGATCGCCTTGCGCTGTCTCTTCCACCCCGGCGACAAGGTCCGCCAACCGACCGTACCATATCCGCTCTGTGGGCCGGGATGCATTCGCGACGACGACAACCGGTGTATCAGCCGGCATGCCATGGGCAATCAGGTTTTCGGAAACCTCATCCGCGGTTCGCGCCGCCATGTAAAAAACCAGGGTCGTATCGCCGGAGGCCATCCCCTGCCAATGCAGGTTATCCGGCAAGCGACCACTCTTCGAATGCCCGGTTACGAAGCGAACCGATTGTGCATGTTCGCGATGGGTCAGAGAGACAGCAAGGCTCGAAGCGGCAGCGGAACCCGCCGTGATACCGGGAATAATTTCGAACGGAACATCCGCTTCCAAGAGATCAGCAATCTCTTCCCCTGCCCTTCCGAATATCATCGGATCGCCCCCCTTCAGGCGAACCACCCTTTTGCCGGACAGCGCATGGCGGATCATCATCTGGTTGATCTCGTCCTGTTTACAGGATCGCCGTCCGCCGCGCTTTCCGACGTAGAGCCGTTCTGCTTCACGCCGGGCGAGTTCAAGGATTTCCGGCGACGACAGATCATCAAACATGATGACGTCTGCCGCCTGCAGTGCCCTGATCGCCTTGATTGTCAGGAGATCGGGATCGCCTGGTCCTGACCCGACGAGCGAGACAAAGCCAAGAGCGCCGCCGCCGGGTTGACCGGTTCCCTTGGACGTGCGCTCCGCAAGCTCGAACAGATCGCGTTCGGATACCGGTTCCGCCCTGAAGGCGCGCTCGACAAATCGTTCCCAGAAGACGCGACGGAGGGCCTGGTCTGGAATGCGTTTCTTGAGATTGGAACGAAACGCTTTGGCAAGGCCGCCTGCCTTCGCGAGAGCCTTTGGCAACATCACTTCGATCTTGCGGCGGATCGCCTGACCTAGGATCGGCGCAGCACCATCGGTCGACACACCGACTACAACCGGGGACCGGTTGACGATCGTTCCGAACTGGAAATCGCAATATTTGGGATTGTCGATGACGTTGACCGGTACTTTTGCAGCCTTTGCCGCGCAATAAAAAGCCTGCGCCTCAGCATCGCTTTCGAAGTCGCCAAGCGCGACTGCAATGCCTTCGAGATCTGCAAGCGACCAAGGGCGCTCTTGACTGTCAAAGCTTCCGGCAGCCGCTCCACGTTCCAGAAGATCTGTCATTTCATGGGAAAGGTCTTCCGAAATAACGAGAACATCTGCACCCGCCGCCGCGAGGAGTTCCGCCTTCCAGGCCGCCCCTTCCGACCCCCCGGCGAGAAGGGCCTTCCTCCCCTCAAGCTTTAAGAAAACCGGAAGAACGGCGAGCGCTTCCATCCTCAGAAGCGCTTGCGTCTTTGGGCTTTCAGTATGCTGGATCGACGGGATTTTCGCCATGTGTACTGCCGGATTTCGATGGTGCGCCATTCCATCCCATATTTTGCGCTCCAAGACCAAATGTTCTTTTGCTCGGAGACATGGTCTGAAAGATCAACCTTACCCGCAATTTAAAGCCCGGTGACATTGTGAAGGCCTTCAAGATGAAGTGAGCACAGATAACCTGTTTCGCCAGTCCCTCGAATTGACGATATAAAGACTTTTATATATGTTTATAGCCAAATTCAAAACCGGCGTCTGAAAAATAGGGAAAAAACGAGTATGCGGATTTCGCTTGATACGCTTCTTGCGGAAAAGGGAACACTTCTGGCTGACGGCGCGACGGGAACCAACTTCATGAAAATGGGGCTTGAGCCCGGCTTTCCACCTGACCTTTGGAACACGAGCGAACAGGAAAAACCGGAAACGCTCCACCAGCTCTTCGTCGATGCAGGATCCGATATCATCCTCACCAACACATTCGGCGCCAATGCCCCGCGCTTGAAGCTTCATAAGGCGGAAGACCAGGTCTACGAGATCAATAAGGCCGGCGCGGAAATCGCTGCAATGGTTGCAGCGAGGGCGCCGCGACCTGTCGTTGTTGCCGGTTCAGTTGGTCCAACCGGCGAATTGTTCGCCCCGCTTGGTGCTATGACATTGAGCGATGCCCGGGCGGCTTTCCGCGAACAGATGCAAGGCCTCAAGGACGGCGGTGCCGACGTTGCGTGGATTGAAACCATGTCTGCAGCCGATGAAATTCAGGCGGCAGCCGAGGCGGCCGTAGAAGTCGGCCTGCCTTATGTCTTCACCGCAAGTTTCGACACGGCCGGGAAGACCATGATGGGGCTTGCTCCAAGTGCGCTCTCGGAACTCTCGACGTCTCTCCCCGGCGAGGCCATAGCGTTTGGTGCGAATTGTGGTGTCGGCGCATCCGATCTTCTCGTCTCGGTCCTTTCAATGCGTGATAGCGATCCGAAAGCCGTCATCGTTGCAAAGGCCAATTGCGGGATACCGGTCGTTAAGGGTGCAACGACGGAATACACTGGCACACCCGAACTCATGGCGGAATATATCCGGATGGCGGTCGACTCAGGTATTCGCATTATCGGCGGCTGCTGTGGAACATCGCCTGACCATGTGCGCGCTATGCGCGATGCGCTTGACGCCCATACGCCACGCACACGCCCCGTGCTTGAAGACATCCTACAGGAACTTGGGCCGCTCGTTGCCCCTCCAGCGAGCAATGATCGTGGCGAGCCCAGGCGAGAGCGACGGGGTCGGCGCCGGCGCGGCTAGGTCTTTCGAGATCAGGATCGGTCAAAATCAGTCGCCTTTGCCGTGCTTAAGGCGACGTCCCAGGATTGCGGAACGCGTCCATATGGAAGCGCTGCTGATCCGATGAGTAGACGTGCGATGGTCCGACTGGACACGCTTGCCGCGCGAGACATCCACCGTTCCGGCAAGCGGCACCAGACGGCCCGTTAACATGGGCTCGGCAAGCATCGACATCATATCCTTCAAGAGTGAACGCTCCGACCGGGCATGTGGTAAGACACGGCTTTGACGCGCAGGTGTCGCAAGGATGCGGGCGCTCATTGGCCAATGTGAGAGCGTGCGTTCCGTCAACCACGAAGACCGCGCGATAAGCATGCCAGAGTCCGTAATCCGGATCGATCAGAAGACCGAGTGGTGACGGTTTGATCGGATCGGCTTTGGCCGCCCAAGTGAGGAATGGCGGCGGCGGCTGGTCGAACGGATAGATCGCCTTTGCTGAAAACGCTTCGGCGAGGGGATCGAGGACCGACCGCGTCCAATCGTCGAGAGCGTTGGAACCGGTAATGCCGGAAGCCCTGAAAACCGGCCAGAAATCCCCGCCGCGATTTCCGATAATGAAGAGCGTCCGCGGTAATTCTTCAGCGCCATCGACGAAACCGCCCCGCAACGCGAGACCCGAGGGTCGAAGCCCGTCTCTCAGTGCGGTTTCAAGATTTTCACTCATTAGTCTTCATAAAGCCGGAAGGCGCGGCGCACTGCATCATAGTGGATCCTCAATCCCTCTTTCATGGGGACGAGGGTCGACGCCTCCCCTTCTTTTCATGTGAAAGCGTCGGGCATGGACTCCTTCCGCCTTGCTATGAAATCTTTAAGGCCGTCATTCACACCCTCGTCGATGACAGGTGCTTCATATTCGTCAAGCATACGCTGGCAGAGCATGCGCGCGCGATCCTCCGCCCGCATCTCGCCATCGGCAAGCCACTGCTCATACGAATTGTTGTCCGCAACAGAAGACCGATAGAAGGCTGTTTCGAAGTTTGCCTGGGTGTGCGCGCATCCGAGGAAGTGATTGCCGGGCCCGACTTCGTTGAGAGCCGAAAGCCCCTGTCCGTTTTCCGACATGTCGACGCCTTGCGAGAACGCTTGCATCATGCCGAGCTGATCGCAATCCATGATGAACTTTTCGTAAGACGAAACAAGCCCGCCTTCCAACCAGCCCGCCGAATGGAGGACGAAATTCGTGCCCGCCATAAGCGTTGGTGTGATGGTTTGTGCGCTCTCGTAAGCGGCTTGTGCATCAGGCACCTTGGAACCACAAAGGGAGCCCCCCGAGCGGAACGGAATGCCGAGACGGCGCGCGAGTTGAGCTGCACCATAAAGTACCATGGAGGGTTCCGGAGTTCCGAATGTCGGAGCGCCCGATTGCATGGAAATCGAACTTGCGAAGGTACCGAAGAGGACCGGCGCACCCGGCCTGCAAAGCTGGGTAAAGGCAGCTCCGGCCAGGACTTCCGCCAGAATTTGGGTCAAGGTTGCTGCCGTCGTGACCGGTGACATCGCCCCTGCAAGAATGAACGGCGAGACGACACAGGCCTGGTTATTGCGCGCATAGACTTTAGCCGCGCCAAGCATCGTGCCGTCGAACGTCATCGGCGAGTTGGCGTTGATCAGGTTGATGACGACGCAATTGTTATCGACGAATTCATCACCGAAAACGAGCTTTGCCATCGCTATGGTATCCTCGGCACGCTCGGGTGCGGTTACGGACCCCATGAAAGGCATGTCGGAATAGCGGATATGGGTGTAGACCATATCGAGATGGCGTTTGTTGACCGGGATGTCGACCGGCTCACAGACCGTGCCACCCGAATGGTGCATGGCCGGGGCCATGTAGGCGAGCTTCACGAAGTTGCGAAAATCATCAATTGTCGCGTAACGCCGATTGCCTTCAAGATCGCGCACGAAGGGCGGTCCGTAGACCGGGGCGAAGACTGTGTTGTTGCCGCCAATCTGGACTGACCGGGCAGGATTGCGGGCATGTTGGGTGAACTCAGAAGGAGCGGTTTTGAGAAGTTCGCGACACATCCCTTTCGGGAACCGCACGCGTTCGCCTTCGACCTCCGCACCAGCCTTCTTCCACATCTCAACGGCTTCCGTATCCTCCCGGAATTCGATGCCGATTTCCGCAAGAACCGTATCCGCATTGGCTTCGATGATGGCGAGCGCTTCTTCGTCAAGAACGTCGAAGGTCGCAATCTTGCGCGTGATGTAAACATTCTTTTGAACGCTGCCGCCAGTGCGTTGGGCGCGGCGTGCCGAGCGTCCGCCGCCGCCGCGCGCTCTCCGCGATCCGGTTGTTTCCTGTTGTTCCGTCATTCTATCCGCTCTTGAATTTCACCGGGAATCCCCTGTTTCACCATACCATAGGGAGCGGTTTTTACTTCCAATAGCTTGTTTGCGGCGCGGATTTGACGCCGATTGTCGATTCGTCGATACCTGTCCTTGTTACGGTCTGCTTCGCCATGGGGCCGCCTCTTGCAGGGGCAGC
>JBCDCZ010000093.1:0-15025 GCA_039180865.1 Pseudomonadota bacterium
TTCTGGCCTGTGAGCGCGTAACGGGGACCGAGCTTGGCAAGCAGAAGCGATTGGTGCAGCGGCGTATCAATGCTGCCAAGTTTGCCGGAAACTTTAGGGGCGTTGTTGTCAGACCCATTGAGCTCGCAATCCAGAATCCAACTGTCATCAAGTCCAAGAAGCGGCGTCTTCCTGGGGACTTCAAAGGCGCGGCTCACAAGATAGAGCAGCGATTTGTTATAAGGCCCGATGCGATCCGCCCGCTCATTCTCGCGGCTCAAATTGGCGATATAGAGCGTCTTCGGATCAAGCCTGCCTTTTTCTACGAGTGGTACGAAGTACCTGTTGGCGAATTTCAAAGTGCATGCCGGAGCAAGCAATCCAATCGACGCAATTTTGGTGAAAAGCGCGAGGTCGCGGGCAAAGTTACCGAGAATGATAGACCCTGCCGAATGGCCGAGGAGATGCAAACGCAAACCGGACCCATCTTTCCCGAGACGGGCCTTCAGGTAATCTGCAAGCTCCCGCATCCCGCCCCTGAGGCCGGTGGCCGTATCACGCTGATTTGCTGCTTCAGCGTTCTGCTTCATCTGGGACCAGACGGCCTTACCCATGACCTTTTCTGCAAGAACTTCGAAGCCCCGGTCCGACCGCTCCTTGATCTGATGGGCAAGCTGGCCGAAGAATTTCTCAACCCGTCCGCGTTCTGCGCGTTCCAGGGCGGGGAAGGTCGCATTGACAAAGTCCTCGCCGATATTTGTGAGGCTTTCGCCGAACCCGGTGCGCCAGACGATAAAAATCGGCAGGATCCCGTTTGCCTGAAACCAGGGACCGAGCATTTGTGCCCGCCGGATGGCGCTATCGCGGTCGTTAAGCCCGCCATGGGCAAAGATCATCACGTCATTGCCTTCATAAGCGTCCAGAAGCTGATTCATGGACTTATGCAGGCCATCCCGCGCAGTCTGGGCATCGACGCGGCCTTTGATGAGCTTGCCATCATTGCCCATCTCAATGCAGTGTTTGCGCGCCTCATTCTCCGCCCAGCGCCCCAGAGTACCGGGGGGCTGGCTTGCCCTTAGATGCGCTTCGGCCCGGCTTTGCGCCGCCTGTTCCAGGAGGCTGAGATCGGTTTGCGTCGCCGGTGAGGTCGCTATGTCGGAAACAAGCATCGGTGCAGCCAAAGCCCCGACCCAGGCGTCATGGGCATTCAGTACCCAATCTTCATAGGTGATGAGCGCGAAGCCGCCGGCGGCATTGGGGATGACCGTGCGTGTCTGACCCCAGGTTCGCGCCCAATCCGGACCCCAGGAGTTTTGAATGATGAAACCGCGTGCCGTATAGCCGACGACTGCGAAGGCGTGTCCACCTCTTCGAACCGGTGACAGACTGATGACCGGCAAACTGCGCTCAGTGCTTTGGCCATTCTCAGTGAGGCGGTAAACCTCCGCAGCAGGGGCTTCCGTCATTTCACCGAAGAACCAGCCCGAATGCACGCGTGCAGAACAATAGACCGCTCCGACTTCGTAGATTGCGGCCTGCATGTCAGAGATCGATTGCACGTTGACGCGATAATAGGCACCAAGCGGGCGCCGCGCCGCATTTTGGCTCCAACTGTCATCGTTACCCGGTCCAGCCTTCGGCCAGTGTTCCTGCGTGCAGACCCCGTGCTTGTGCCAGCCTTTCATCGCCCCGCGGCAACTCGATCCGGAATAGTCTTCGCCCTCCCACTCGTCATAAAGCCGGGCGGTATTGTAGATCATCCACTCACTGACTTTCGCAGGCGGTTCCGGGAGTTCGGTTGGATGCGTGATCCCTTGCGCTCTCCAGTGGTCCATGGCTTTGCGGTACCAGTTGAGGTAATTGATGACCGCAGCAAGGCCGAAGCCGGTGCAGGCGCCTTCGGAGCCCTGGTTGAGGATCATATCTTTTTGCTGATACTGCTCGAGAAAGAGTCCGATTTGCTCAATGGTGGGATATTTGTCTGGAAGAGAAACGAGCTGCGGCCGAAATTCCCGGTCGCGGAAATCAATTCGGTCTGGTCGCGCATCCAGTAACATAACCCTGAAACTTCCAAATTAAGTCGTCTCTGAAAAGGTCTTGCCCGGTCCCCTGCGTTGAAAGCATGAGCAGGATTTCACGGGGTGTTCCTTGTTCTTTTAGCGCTTACGGCCCCTTCTCATTATGTGTTCGGTCTATCGCTGACGTGACCGGTGCAGGCTGAGTTGTTTAAATTGATGCCGCAATTGGGCGGGTTTCGCTAAACGTCGAAAGAACGTCAAAAAAGTGCATTGTGACCGCCTGACAGGCACGGAAGTGTCCATAAGCAGGCCAAAACTCTCCTAAATCTTCGCTGAATTACGCCTTACGCGCAACCGAAAATGGGGCTTCGTTTCTACTGTTTTGGAAATATGCAGTTAGTGACGACGCGGTTTTTCCGGATCGCGATCGCGTCGACCTTCACGGAAATATTACCTCTCGCGATCTTGGCTTCGGTGGCGATATCAATCCATGTACTGGTACGCACCTGGCACTTTTGGAATTCGAATGACGCGTCAAGGCACTGATTGGGCAGGTGGCGAAGATCCATTCGCTCGACCGGGAACTCGCATGAAGCCGTTTTGTTGAGCCTTTTCCCGACTTGCGGCTCGTCTGGAGGAATAAGAACGGGAAATGGGGCAACCAAATTCCCTGAAGCGATGATTGTTTGATAGAGGAATGCTGCAGAACGTGACCAAGTTTCTTGCGAGATCTATCTTTTTGGAGCGCTTGCAGTGCGTCTCCAATCAACAAGATTAAATGCGGGCACCATCATGTTCAATTCCGCTTCAAATTATGGATGGGTTAGTCGATTGCTCCATTGGGTCATGGCGGTCGCAGTTGTTGCAATGTTTGCTCTCGGTTTGTGGATGCGTGAGCTTGATTATTACAGCCCCTATTACCAGATCGCGCCTAACCTCCACAAAAGTTTTGGCATTGTTCTGTTCCTGCTCCTCACCGTCCGTTTGATCTGGAACATGGCAAATCCCAAGCCATACCATGATGGGCTTTCACCAATGGTGAGAACTGCTTCCAAGCTCGGCCATGCAGTACTTTATTGCCTTCTCTTCATTCTGATGATTGCAGGTTACTTCATTTCGACGGCAGATGGGCGCCCTATAGTGGTTTTCAGTACCGTAGAAGTCCCGGCCGTCATTACGAAAAAGGGCCTGGAAGCGACCGCCGGACTTATCCATTACTACGTTGCGTTCGCAATCATTGGTCTGTCCATCCTTCACGCCTCTGCCGCGCTCTACCACCACTTCGTGAAGAAGGACAATGTGCTGCGCAGCATGATGGTCGGCAAAACGAAGTCTCGTCCTATAGGCAAGAAGACGAAATCGGCATCACTCTAGCAAGTATCAACGGGAGAAAAACTATGTTCAAACACACCCTGATAGCAGCAGCAATCACGCTCGGACTTTCCACTGCAGCGGCTGCAAACACGTATTTGATTGATACCGCTGGGGCGCATGCATCAATCAACTTTAAAACAATCCACCTTGGCTTCTCTTTTCTGACAGGTCGTTTTGACACCTTCTCAGGCGAATATGAATTTGACCCCGCGAATCCGGAAGCCGGTAAAGTCAATGTTAGAATCGACACGAACTCGCTGAATTCCAACCATGCAGAACGCGACAACCACTTGCGCAGTGCGGACTTTTTCGATGTATCAAATCACCCCGAGGCATCTTTTGTCAGCACCAGCATCAAGAAAACCGGCGATGATACCGCAATTATTACCGGCGACCTGACAATCCGCGGTGTCACCAAATCGGTCGACATTGATGCGAAATTCGTCGGTGAAGGCGATGACCCATGGGGCGGATATCGAAGCGGCTTTACAGGAACCGCATCCATCGTACCGGCTGATTTTGGTATGCCGCACGTTGTTGCGAAAAATGAAGTTCAGTTGACACTTGAAGTAGAAGGCATCCAGAAAAAGTAAGGTCCTGGCTTAACAACACATCAATAAGCTGCCGCTCGACTTTCGGTCTGAACGGCAGCTCCGGCTATGTTCAGTACTATCGGCGATCTTGCGCGAAGGGTGGCACGGGGTTTCAATACGATCGCTCTCGCGTGGCAATTGCCCGATCCTCGCCTGACACACTATTTGCTGCCAGGTTTGCGGCTCGCGAGAGGGTATGCGGCACCCTTTCAGGGGCGAAAATTGGTTTTATAGCCTTCGGCTCGTTATTGCAGTGATCAAACAAAGGCTTGCAAAGGGTCTTTGGTGACAGGTCTTTCATCGTTTACAGCTTGGTTTTCATCCGTTTCGATTAGAATAGAACGTTCGTCCTTCGGCAGATCGATCAAATCGGAGCGTGGTTTGATCCAAGAGTATGTTTGAACTCATTACTGATTTAGGCTGTCGGATCGAGCTTGATCCATCTGGCAGTTAAGGTCCCGGAACATTTGCATTAATTTTGATCTTGACCGGTCGGGCCTGATGAAGCAGCGTTTCATCAACGGGTTAGGGGTGTATTGCAGGAATCATATGACAGCTGATGTGCGGGTGAAGGATCGAGACGCCCGTTGGATAAAGTCTTCTTCGAACCGTCCCGTTGGTGTTGCTGCGACCCCAAAACGGGCGGGAGAGCCAGCGGGCTCATCCGTTTTTCAGGCAGGCCATCCAAAGCGCCTCCAGCGCCGAACCTGCCCTCTGCGCATGACACCTCCCGGCCTCGACTGCGGCATTTTCACAAATTCCGGCTTTGAAGCTTTTGAATTCACCTCATAGACTGGCTGGAACACGTGGTATTGCTTAAGACAGTGGAAAACCGTGGAGAGGGCAAATGTTAGACAAGGTTTCAGCACCCGGTGAGAATCTCCGTATCGACGGCAACCGGCTGTGGGACAGTCTCATGGAGATGGCGAAGATCGGCCCAGGGATAGCCGGCGGCAATAATCGCCAGACCGTGACCGATGAAGACGCCGAGGGAAGGGCGCTCTTTAAGAAATGGTGTGACGAAGCAGGCCTCACTATGGGCGTCGATCAGATGGGCACGATGTTCATGCGCCGTGAAGGGACGGACCCGAATTCACTTCCGGTCTATGTCGGATCGCACCTCGATACCCAGCCGACCGGCGGCAAATATGATGGCGTGCTCGGCGTTCTTGCGGGACTTGAGATCATCCGCACGCTCAACGATCTCGGGATCAAGACAAAGCACCCGATTGTCGTCACAAACTGGTCCAATGAAGAGGGAACGCGGTTTGCGCCGCCAATGCTCGCATCCGGCGTCTTTGCCGACATCCACACGCTGGACTGGGCCTATGCCCGGGAAGCCGCAGACGGCAAGACATTCGGCGAGGAATTGGAACGCATCGGCTGGAAGGGCGATGAGATAGTCGGTGAGCGCAAGATGCACGCCTTCTTCGAACTTCACATTGAACAAGGCCCCATTCTCGAGGCGGAAGAGAAGGATATCGGCGTTGTCACCCATGGCCAGGGCCTCTCCTGGACGGAAGTGACGATCACCGGCAAGGAAAGCCACACAGGTTCTACCCCAATGCCGATGCGCAAGAATGCCGGGCTTGCCATGGCGCGGGTTTTGGAACTCGTCGATGAGATCGCCTGGTCGCACAAACCCCATGCAGTGGGTGCTGCAGGCCATATCGAGGTTCATCCGAACAGCCGCAATGTGATCCCCGGAACGGCGATCTTCACCGTCGATTTCCGTTCGCCGGATATCGATGTGATCGCGGACATGGAAAAGCGCCTCCACGCGGGGGCTCAAAAGATCTGCGATGATATGGGCCTTGAGATCGCGTTTCAAAAGGTCGGTGGGTTTGATCCGGTCACCTTTGACGAGACCTGCGTGACATCGATCCGCTCAGCCGCCGAACGCCTCGGTTACAGTCACATGAACATCATTTCCGGTGCGGGCCATGATGCCTGCTGGATCAATCGCGTTGCCCCGACAGCGATGATCATGTGCCCCTGCGTTGACGGGCTCAGCCACAATGAAGCGGAAGAGATTTCCCTCGAATGGGCGCGCGCTGGGGCGGATGTTCTGTTCCACGCCGTCGTCGAGACGGCGGAAATCGTCAGCTGACCAGTATTCCAGAAAGGCTTTGACCATGACCAAGATCATCAAAAACGGAACTGTCGTTACCGCTGACCGCACCTATAAGGCGGATGTGAAGGTGGAAGGCGGCGTGATTACCGAGATCGGGCCGAACCTTTCCGGCGGGGAGGAACTGGACGCGACCGGCTGCTATGTCATGCCGGGCGGGATCGATCCGCATGTCCACCTCGAAATGCCGTTCATGGGGACCTATTCCGCCGATAACTTCGAAAGCGGCACCCGCGCGGCTCTGGCGGGCGGTACCACAATGGTGGTCGATTTCTGCCTGCCGAATCCGCAGGAAAGTCTCCTCGGTGCAATCGACCGCTGGGACAACAAGTCGACCCGCGCCAATTGCGATTATTCCTTCCATATGGCGATCACCTGGTGGGGCGAGCAGGTCTTCAATGAGATGGAGGCCGTCGTAAAGGACAAGGGGATCAACACCTTCAAGCACTTCCTTGCCTATAAGGGCGCGCTGATGGTGAATGACGATGAACTTTACGCCTCGTTCTTGCGCTGTGCCGAATTGGGCGCAACCCCGATGGTGCATGCCGAAAACGGCGATGTGATTGCCGAACTTTCCGCAAAACTTCTGGCAGAAGGAAACACCGGCCCGGAGGCGCATGCCTATTCGCGTCCCTCGCAGGTTGAGGGAGAGGCGACCAATCGGGCGATCATGATTGCCGATATGGCGGGCGCGCCGCTTTATGTGGTGCACACATCCTGCGAGGAGGCCCATGAAGCGATCCGCCGCGCAAGAATGCAGGGAAAGCGGGTTTGGGGCGAGCCGCTCATCCAGCACCTCACGCTGGATGAAACCGAATATTTCCACGAGGACTGGGATCACGCGGCGCGCCGGGTGATGTCGCCGCCGTTCCGCAACAAACAGCATCAGGACAGCCTTTGGGCGGGCCTTTCCGGTGGAACGCTGTCCGTCGTTGCGACTGACCATTGTGCCTTTACGACCGAGCAGAAGCGCATGGGCGTCGGCAACTTCACCCAGATCCCGAATGGAACGGGTGGCCTCGAAGACCGCTTGCCGATGTTATGGACCCATGGCGTCGCGACGGGCCGCATCACAATGCAGGAATATGTCGCCGTCACCTCAACCAATATTGCGAAGATCCTGAACATGTACCCGAAGAAGGGCGCGATCCTCGTCGGGTCCGACGCCGATATCGTCGTCTTCGATCCGGAGAAGGAAAAGACCATCACGGCGGAAAACCAGCAATCGGCGATTGATTATAATGTGTTTGAAGGAAAGCACGTCAAAGGGCTGCCGCGCTTTGTGCTGACCCGCGGTCACCTTTCCATAAATGACGGCGCGGTGGAAACGCAGGAAGGCCACGGCAAATATGTGAAGCGTGAACCGAACGCGACGGTGAACAAGGCGCTCTCCAAGTGGAAGGCGCTGACAGCACCGACACCGGTCGTGCGTACGGGCATACCTGCAACGGGTGTGTAATGTTAAAGGTCGCCGAGACACCGCCGAGCGTGATTGAGGCATCTGGTCTCAATCTCACATTCGAGACCAATGACGGTCCAGTGCACGCTCTGTCGGACATCAATCTGACAATTGAAAAAGGCGAGTTTGTCTCCTTTATCGGCCCGTCCGGTTGCGGCAAGACAACGTTGCTCCGTGTCATAGCCGACCTCGAAACGCCGACATGCGGAACGCTCTCCGTCAACGGGATGACACCATCCGAGGCTCGTGAAGCGCGCGCTTATGGCTATGTGTTTCAGGCGGCAGCCCTTTATCCGTGGCGGACGATTGAGAAGAACGTCGCGCTCCCGCTGGAAATCATGGGCCTCTCGAAGGCTGAGCGGAAGAAGCGGATTGAGGAGAATCTCGATCTCGTCAACCTGACGGGCTTTGAGAAGAAGTTTCCCTGGCAGCTTTCAGGCGGCATGCAGCAACGCGCGTCGATTGCCCGTGCGCTCGCCGTCGAGCCGGACATGCTCTTGATGGATGAACCCTTTGGCGCTTTGGACGAGATCGTCCGCGATCACCTTAACGAGCAGCTTTTGAAACTCTGGGCGAACACGAAGAAGACGGTTGTTTTCGTGACCCACTCAATCCCCGAGGCGGTGTTTTTATCGACGAAAATCGTTGTCATGAGCCCGCGTCCCGGTCGCATTCATGATGTGATCGACTGCGATCTTGGCGATGAGCGCCCGCTTGATATTCGCGAAACGCCAGAATTTTTGAAGATCGCCCATCGTGTGCGCGATGGGTTGCGGGCAGGGCATTCCTATGGAGATTAGGCCCCGAAACGCTGTCCTTCCTGTTCTCACCATTATCAGCGCGATTATCGCGATCTGGTATGGCGCGGCGGTTCTTATGAATGCGCCGTTTGAATGGGATCAGGCGGAGCGTATCGGGAAGGAAACATCCTGGAGCGCGGTGGTTCCGGCGACCATGGATCAGAAACGGCCAGTGTTACCGGCCCCGCATCAGGTCGCAGAGGAAATCTGGAAGACAACCGGAGCCATGATCGAGAAGGGGCGGCCCTTCTCCAAGCGCTCTCTTATCTTTCACGCCTGGGTGACGTTGTCGGCAACCCTTCTCGGTTTTGCCATGGGGACGACGCTAGGTATTCTTCTTGCGGTCGGCATCGTCCATTCGCGCGTTCTCGATAAAAGCATGATGCCGTGGATTATCACCTCCCAGACGATCCCCATTCTGGCGTTAGCACCCATGTTGATCGTCGTTTTGAACGCTGTCGGCATATCGGGGCTCTTTCCAAAGGCGGCGATTTCCACCTATTTGTCGTTCTTCCCGGTTGCAGTCGGCATGGTGAAGGGCCTGCGCTCGCCCGAGACGATGCATCTTGATCTCATGATGACCTATAGCGCGAGCCGTTCCGAGACCTTCTGGAAGTTGCGCTTGCCTGCGTCGATCCCGTTTCTCTTC
Source organism: Pseudomonadota bacterium (assembly GCA_039180865.1). Taxonomy (GTDB): domain Bacteria; phylum Pseudomonadota; class Alphaproteobacteria; order Rhizobiales; family JACESI01; genus JBCDCU01. The sequence continues at coordinate 9,004 of JBCDCZ010000093.1, forward strand.
ACCTCGATGAAGGTCGCGATTGCGGCAAGCCTTGTCGGCGCGATTGTGGGCGAGTTACCGACCGGTGCCGTCTCCGGTCTCGGCGCACGGCTTCTGGCAGGCTCCTATTTCGGGCAAACGATCCAGATCTGGTCCGCCTTGATTGTCGCCGCCATCATGGCCGGGCTCCTCGTGGCACTTGTCGGTTGGGTCGGTAAGATCGTGAGCCGACGCATGGGTGCTCGGGAGGCTGTCGCATGAGCGATACCACCGTCCTCATCGTCGCCGTCCTCTTCTGGTTGTGCGCCTGGTTTGCCAACAACCGGCTTGCCGCTTTGAGCCCGAAAAACGAGCGGACAAAGTTCGCCATTAATCTTCTGATTCCGTTTCTTTTCGGGGCTTCGCTTATAGCACTTTGGGAAGGCATTACCCGTGGCTTCTCGGTGCCGACCGTCCTTCTGCCGCCGCCAAGCATGATCTGGGAGCGGATTACGAATTCTGTACCAATCCTCTGGGCGGATTTTGTCCAGACCTATGTGAAAGCAGTCCTCACCGGTTACATTATGGGCTGCTCTCTCGGCTTCCTGGTTGCCATTCTCGTTGACCGCTCTCCGTTTTTCAGGGCGGGCGTCATGCCGATCGGCAATCTCGTTTCCGCACTTCCAATCATCGGTATCGCGCCGATCATGGTGATGTGGTTCGGCTTCGACTGGCAGTCAAAGGCGGCGGTGGTCGTCGTCATGACGTTCTTCCCGATGCTCGTGAACACCGTCGCGGGGCTTGCCGCTGCCGGGCAGATGGAACGCGATCTCATGAACACTTATGCGGCGAGTTACTGGCAGGCGCTTTTCAAATTGCGCCTGCCTGCCGCCATGCCGTTCATTTTCAATGCGCTCAAGATCAACTCCACGCTTGCCCTGATTGGCGCCATTGTTGCTGAATTTTTCGGCACGCCGATTGTCGGAATGGGCTTTAGGATCTCAGCCGAAGTCGGGAGGCTCAACATAGACATGGTCTGGGCACAGATATTCGTTGCAGCCCTTGCGGGCTCGCTTTCCTACGGTGCGCTCTCCTTGCTGGAGCGATCCGTTACCTTTTGGCACCCATCCAACAGACGATGAGGCCAGGACATCAGACATCACAATTGAAGGGAGAATTGGATGAATAAACTGCTCACTTTGGCGCTCAGCTCGGCTGTCGCGCTTTCAGCAACCGTCGCTGCACAAGCTGCCGACAAACTGACGCTTCAACTGAAATGGGTCACACAGGCGCAATTCGCAGGCTACTATGTTGCAAAGGACAAAGGCTTTTATGAAGAAGTCGGTCTCGACATTGAAATCAAACCGGGTGGTCCTGACATCGCTCCGCCGCAAATCATTGCCGGTGGTGGCGCCGATGTGATCATCGACTGGATGCCGTCTGCGCTTGCCTCACGCGAAAAGGGCGTGAAGCTCGTCAATATCGCGCAGCCGTTCAAACGCTCCGGCATGATGCTGACCTGCCGCAAGGATACAGGCATTACCCAACCGGCGGACTTCAAAGGTAAGACGCTCGGCGTCTGGTTCTTCGGCAATGAATATCCGTTCCTCTCCTGGATGAGCCAGCTCGGCATTCCGACAGAAGGCGGTACCGATGGCGTGACGGTCCTGAAACAGGGCTTCAATGTCGACCCGATCATCCAGAAACAGGCCGATTGCGTCTCCACGATGACCTACAATGAATATTGGCAGATCATCGATGCCGGTTTCACACCGGACGATCTGGTGGTCTTCAACTATACCGATCAGGGCGTTGCGACACTGGAAGACGGCCTCTACGTGCTTGAGAGCGCGCTTGAAGACGACAAAATGGTCGACAAGCTCGCCCGCTTCGTGAAAGCCAGCATGAAAGGCTGGGAATACGCCCGCAGCAATATCGACGAAGCCGTCGAGATCGTTCTCGAGAACGATGCGTCAGGTGCACAAACCGAAGAGCATCAGCTTCGCATGATGGGTGAGATCAACAAACTGACGGAAGGCTCCGACGGAACGCTTGATGTGGCCGCAGCCGAGCAGACCGTCAAAACACTGCTTGCCGGTGGGTCCGACCCGGTCATTTCGGAAGCTCCCGTTGGCGCCTGGACCGACAAGATCACCAACAAGATCAAATAGGCTGATCTGATACAACAATCCCCGGTCGCGCTTTTGCGGGACCGGCGACAGACGAAAACGCGATAGGATCTGGAAGCAGGGGTGCCTGCCTGCGATAGTGCCGACGAAATATGAGTTTGTTACACCAGAATATCGCGTTTTCTCAGTCATTTTGCTATTTTTGAGCAATAGCGACGCTCTTAACCTCTAACCGCTCATGGGTTTGTTATGTCGAATAAACTTGCCACACATTTCACGGGTCTCGATTTCGTCAATCCATTCGTCTTGGCTTCCGCGCCGCCGACGGAAAGCAAGAAAAAGATTCTGAGAGCCTTTGAAGCGGGCTGGGGCGGGGTCGTCACGAAGACGATTGGCCTCCACCCGGTTGAAAATGTGGCAGGGCCGCGAACGATTTTTCAACGCGCGAGCGACGCAAAACCTTATGTGTCACGCGAAAAGCGCCCGGACACGGTTTCCCATTCGTCCTGGAACTGGGAGCTTATCTCCGATCAACCGTTGGAAGAGTGGCTCCCGGATCTTGAAGAGATCAAAACGACCTATCCGGACCGTATGCTGATTGCCTCGATCATGGCGGGTGCCGGCAATGAAGAAGAGATGGAAAACTGGCGTAAGCTCGCGCGGGCCTGCGTCAATGTCGGATGCGACGCGGTCGAATTGAACCTCTCATGCCCTCACATGGACCGGAAGGATATGGGGGCGAACATCGCCAATGATGAAGCGATCATCCAGTCAATCGTGAAAGCAGTGAGCGGCGCGGTTAGCGTTCCGGTCTGGGTCAAGCTCACCCCGGCAACTGCGACCCTGGTGGATGCGGCCAAAGCCGCCTATGACGCGGGCGCATCATCCATATCGATCTGCAACACCTTTCCTTCGCTCCCGTTGATGGACCCGGAGACCTTCAAATTCGAGGTCGAGGTTGACGGCCTTGTCACATCCGGCGGGCTCGGCGGATTGGCGATCGTCCATCAGGCTCTGCAACGCGTGTCGGACATTTCGCGGGCGTTTCCGGACAAATCGATTTCCGGCATTGGCGGGATCAGAGGGTTTCGCGAGGCGTTTAACTTCATCGTTCATGGGGCGGGCAATCTGCAGGTCTGCACCGCCGCGATGGAAGAAAAGGGCAGTGGCGGCGTTGGCGTCAAACTCATCCAGGAGTTGAAGGACGACCTCAGCGACTATCTGGACCGCAAAGGCTATTCATCGATTGAAGCCTTCCGCGGCATCGCCCGCGAGCGGATTGTCGAACATTCAAAGGTCCGCCGTAAGAGCGATGAATATAATGGCGGGTACAAAATCCCGGCTTAGGGGAGTGGGGTGCTGCTACTGACAACACGCTCCCGGTCCGCGTTTTTTCCGAAGGTTGCGGCATCTCCTTATCCCTTGATACCAACCTTGGAACTTGGTTGCTAGGCGCTTCTCTCTGGGGTGCCCGTTTGGTTTTGTCGGGGTATTTGTGACTTCAGGTGACGCAGAGAGGACATTCGAAGTAGCCACCGCGAAGGTCCTTAAAGAGCCCAACCTAGTCGAGTATTGCAGTGCCCCAAATGACGGCAATATGGCGTCTTGCCGACTTAACGGAATTGGCAAAAGTGTTAAATTTTGAGGCGACTTAAAGGTTTAAGGAGAATTGTTAAACTCTGTGGAATGATTTTCTGTAGTTTCAATTTTCGAAGACAGTATTGTGGAGAAGTTTCTTGAAAGTTGACAGCGCATCTCAAAGTTTTGGAGTGTCGTTGAATGACGGGACATATTGAAGACTATTTCATAAGAGGCTACTGCACGAGCGGACCCATTTTTAGCCCAGACGAACTCGTTCAAATTGCATACCTTTTAGATCAAACATGTAGTCGAGCAACACATCACGACGAAGTAGCAAGGGACTGTATTTTTGAGCGTGACCAGCCAAGTTCGAAACGAGGCGGCCTCGAGTTAGAACATGATGAAAATATCATCTTCGTCCTCGGCAACCTATTTCAACACTGTCCAGAATTGATCAGTCTAATTTTAAAACAGGCCCTGCTGAAGCTAGTTAAGTCCACCATAATGGTGGATGAACCCGTTTTGCATCTAGTGAATTTGACACAAAAAGCGGCACGAATTGGTTCCTCAATCAACTTTCACAGAGATTTTCCAAACAAGTACATATGCCCTATCGAACCAGTTATGGTTCGCACCATGATTTGCATCGACGGTATGACAGAAGAAAATGGGCCGACCAGTTTTTTTGTAGGATCTCATCTAGATACATCCACAGACGCAAGTGAATTAGTGAGCGAGGCTGCTCTTTGTGATCCCGGTTCGGTTGTCGCAATTAATCCTTTAGTTTTACATGGAGGCTTGGCAAACCGATCTCCCAATCCAAGGCGTAATATCATTATCCAATGGGGCGCGAAAAACGTTCCGCTTATGGATAAAACAAAGGAATTTGTAACTGGGAAGAGCGCATATGATTTGATAGCGAAGCACCAGTGAGGGCGGTGTTTGATTTACCCTACAGTCGCCATTTAAATTAATGAAACATACTGTTGGATTCCAAGTATGGAAGCCCACTAAATTCAATCCAAAATGTGGCCAAAATCGTCTGAAGATTTGAAGCAGTTCCCGCGAAGTGTAAATCTTGAAAACACTCAATTCGAACCGTGACGTAGCACCGTTCAGGAAACCGGGTAAAGCCGCCCGAGTTGTGCCTCCATCAAGCTTGAGATGTTAACTTTCCGGTTAGTTCAATTGGCGGTAAATGTACAATTGTCAAAGTCCGTATGCTGGAATAGGCTTCCAAACATTAATTGGATTTCCTGATGATTCGCTTGGCAAATGTGGATTGCGTGTCGTTTTACAAGGTATTGATTTTTATAATTTTTATGGTGGTCTTTTCGCCGGCTTCCCTGTCTCAAGAACCACTAACTGAATCGTCTCGTCTCACAGAATCAGGTGCCGCATACCTTGAGTCTCTTGATTTCACCGGTATCCAGCATGATCTGACATATTTCGATCCGAACGCCTCCATGCCTGCTCTTGATACAGATGTTCTTCTTGAGCCGGATGACGACGGGAGAACGCCTCGCCTGCAATGGTCTACGTTCAGAGTCATAACCCTCATAGTCGCGTCTGGATTGGTCGTGCTTATACTCTTTTTGTTATTAAAATATGGAAGCAAAATCACTGTTTCATCGCGTAGCGAAACAGACAACGTTCATAGCCGACGAAATAATGGGCGTGATGACACAGGTGGCCAGTATGAAAACATTATCCCGCTCAGGGATATTTTAAGACTGAACGACCGTCGTGAGGCGATCATTCACTTGTCGCGCTACGCACTGAAAACAACCGCGAAATTGAACAATGTTCTGCTTCAGCCGAGTTGGACTGGCAGAGATGCTTTGCGACACCTTGCCAAGGATCAAAGCTACGCCAGAGGACTTGCTTCGTTGGTATTTGTCAGCGAACAGGTGCAATTCGGCGAGCGTGATATCTCTGAGACGGAGTTTGAAACTTTGCGGTCCGGCATCGAGCCTTTGTTGAAACAGGCTGGTGGGTGAAATGCAGCGATCCGTCGCGAACACGTCTCGCCAGATGCGGATTGAACCGCTTGCGATTTTGGGCGTGGTCGTCCTGGGTCTTTTCGTTTTGTATACTGTTTTTACTGAGCGACAGATTGCTTTGAGGGCCAGTAATATCGGCTTTGATGGCCTTGCTAAATGGTTGAAGAACAAGGAGTTGGATGCACAAACTTTTGCTGGCGGGTGGAGACTTGATCCTGAAACAATTGGATTACTCGTGGTTCCAATGTTTGACACAAGACTGTTTGAAAAGCGGCCCATACCACGAACGGAACAAGAATTGCTCCTGCAACAGGATGAGTATGACCTGAACGTCTTATCGTTACGACAAAA
>JBCDCZ010000094.1:0-14926 GCA_039180865.1 Pseudomonadota bacterium
ACACTGCCCTCAAGCGGCAGTTCGGTTTGCATGGAGGCTTCGAACAGACTTGCGAAGTCCTCGGTTGTTGGGTTCATCTCGCTCATAAAATCTCCTGGCGGAGCCGATCAATCGTCTCAATAAGTCAGCGTGTTCGGATTGAATCGACGTGACGCTGGCCGGGTTCGTGTTTCGTGTCTGGTGCGGCAAGAACGGGTCCCGCTCTTTTGACAAGAGGGAATGACCGAAGTTCCCCGTGAAGGGATGCCAGCGTGAGTTCAAGTCGCACCGGGGTTTTGCTGTCCAGAGCCTACCGACCGAAATTGGCGTCGGTTTTTAGCCGAGCGCGCGATTGACGATGCCCAAGGCTGTCTGGAACGCGGTCTCTATATCCATTTCAGACGTATCAATCAAGTGCGCGTCTTCAGCCGGTTTCAAAGGTGCGACCGCACGTGTCTGGTCGCGGGCATCGCGTTGCCTGATATCGGTGAGAACATCGTTGTATGACAGCGCCTTGCCGCGGCTTTGTTCTTCCGCATGACGCCGCCCCGCCCGAACATCCGCACTTGCGGTCACAAAGAGTTTTACATCGGCGTCCGGACAGATCACGGAGGCTATGTCGCGCCCGTCCAGAACGGCACCCGGCTCCCTTGCAGCAAAACCACGCTGCAACTCAAAAAGTGCCTGTCTCACTTCCGGAATCACAGCGACACGAGAGGCCGCTTCCCCGACTGAGTGCGACGAAAGATCCGGGTCGGAAAGATCCGTTGGTTTCAGATCGCGGGCAGCACGAGCAGCCGCTTCGGCATCGTGCAAGGCGATCTCAGACCGCAAAAGGGATTGGGCTGTCGCCCGGTAAAGAAGACCGGTGTCCAGATGATGGAACCCAAATTCTTCAGCAATCCTGCGCGCAAGGGTGCCTTTGCCCGACGCCGCCGGACCATCGATCGCAATTACGACAGCCATTGAAGATCCGCTCCAAGATCGCTCATAAGCAAAACAAAGTTCGGGAAACTTGTTGCGATATGGGTTGTATCGTCCACGGAAACGGGGTTTTCCGCGGCTATTCCCATCACAAGAAATGACATGGCGATCCGGTGATCCATGTGGACGGCGACAGTACCACCGCCTGACACGCGGCCCCCACGCACACTCAGACTTTCGTCACCTTCAGTACAGTCAATGCCGTTTGCTTCCAGGCCGCGGGCCGTAACCGCAAGCCGGTCGCATTCCTTTACCCGCAACTCGGCAAGCCCCTCCATCACAGTCTCACCTTCGGCGAAGGCCGCTGCAACGGCAAGAACCGGATACTCATCGATCATAAAGGGTGCACGTTCGGCGGGGACACGCACACCGGAAAGGTGCGACGCGCGTACATGGAGATCGCCAATCCGCTCCCCACCCGTCTCACGTTCGTTGACGATCTGGATATCACCCCCCATTTCGATCAGCGTTGCCAGAAGGCCGGTGCGGGTTTCATTCAGAAGAACACCCTCAACCGTGACATCGGAACCAGGCACGATTAGAGCCGCCACGATCGCAAAGGCCGCCGACGACGGATCGCCAGGAACCTCGATCTCTTGCGGTTTCAAATCGGGCTTGCCGCGAAGAGTGATTGCATGCGCGCCCTCATCGTTCACAGTCACATCGATGTCAGCGCCAAATCCCTTCAGCATGCGTTCCGTATGATCGCGGGTCATAACCGGTTCGATCACCGTTGTGATCCCTGGCGATCCGAGACCGGCCAGAAGGACTGCAGATTTTACCTGCGCTGATGGCATCGGCACCCGGTATTCGATCGGGATCAGGAGATCCGGCCCGCGCAGGGTGAGCGGCAGGCGGTCTCCGGACCGCGCGATGACATCCACACCCATGCGACGAAGCGGATCCAGTATGCGGCCCATCGGGCGTCCGGACAATGATCGGTCGCCGATGAAGGTGCAGGCAATCCCAGATCCGGCCACAAGCCCCATACATAGCCGTGAGCCGGTTCCAGCATTTCCGAAGTCCAAAACCTCATCGGGTTCCAGAAATCCGCCAACGCCAACACCGTGAACATGAAACATGCCGCGCTCGTCGCGCTCGACCTTCGCGCCGAGGGCCCGCATGGCAGCCGCTGTCGCCAGCACGTCTTCAGACTCAAGAAGACCTTCAATCGTGGTTTCCCCCACCGCCGAAGCACCAAGCATTAGCGATCTGTGCGAGATCGATTTGTCGCCGGGTACCCGCAATGCACCAGTCAGCGCCTTACCCCGAGGGCGCGCTATCATCGGCGCGGCATGCTGACCGGCGGGGTTCGACGCTTTCGCAACGTCGCTGCCGGGGCCAGTCTTCTGGTATTCAGTCACGGTATCGACCAATTCGATCTTCAAGGTCCTTGCGAATTCCAACGACTTGGTAGTCAGCGCCTTCGCTTTGATTTCGGGTGTTCTTGGTTCTTTATGCCAGTTCGCAACGCGCGCACTTTCCAGCCACGAGCGCCTCCGACGCGGTCCCCTAGCACGGGTTTTGCCTCCCGTCATCCTTCACGATGATGTGGGCCGGAGAAAAGCGCTTTTGCGCGGACCGGGCCACGCTGGCACACGCTGGAATTCCTCTCTTATTCAAAGAGTCCCGATTTTGCTTTGACAGTCATTATGAGCTTGGTCTAACACACGGGCTCGATTACACCCGAAAACCTTCCAAAAGGCCTGGCCGAACACTGTTCGACCTCGATACCCTACAAAAGAGGCTCCCTTGGCAGCACCAGAAGCAGGCACAAAGCGCGTATGCCCGGAAACCGGCAAGAAGTTTTATGATCTGAACGCCGATCCCATCGTTTCGCCTTACACAGGCAAATCCTATCCCCTCTCGTTTTTCGATGCCGAGAAGCAGGAGACCGCCAAGCAAACTGCCAAGAGCAAACCGGCAGAGAAGGAGACCAAAGAGGACGATGATGAGGAACTCCCGGAAGATGCACCGGAAATCGTCTCTCTGGAGGAAGCCGACGGCGAAACGGAATCAGAAGATAATCTGCCGGACCTCGAAGATGACGAAGATGCGGAAATCGAGCTGGATGACGACGATGATACGTTCCTCGAAACGGACGAGGACGATGACGATATGAGCGACCTTGTGGTTGATTCCGATGACGAGGATAAAGACGTCTAATTCAGGTTCCTGATTCAATTGAGCTAAGGCGCGTTGCAAGCCACGCATCCGCGCTTTTGGCTTGCAATTGACTATCGCTCCCCTTAAAAGCGGAGCACTTTTTTGAGACATATCTCATTTACGGGGCCATAGCTCAGCTGGGAGAGCGCTTCGCTGGCAGCGAAGAGGTCAGGGGTTCGATTCCCCTTGGCTCCACCAAACTCACGTCGGAAAGTAAATCTCTCGTGGTTTGATCCTCCGCTCACGGAGGAGGTTTTCCCTGCAAATTTCATTCGATGCGAACACCTCTTGTCGTGTCGAACGCTTCCATTTCGCATTACAAACCATTACAAAATCAATCCCAAAAACCCGAATTCGCCGCTAGTGTGTCGGGAGGTAGGTGTCTGCGCGGTGCGCGGACGAATTTATTATGGTTTTACGTTCCGAGTAGGAGTTAAACATGTTCGGCATACTTCGTGGTTTAGCATTTGCGTCAGCTTTGGTTATCGCCCCGGGGATAGCAGGAGCCATTCCTCTCGATCTGTCCGCACTCGATACCGTCGCTGGCGGCGGTGGGTTCAACGGCGGATACGCAACCCAAATCACATTTGACGCGGACGCAGCGCGCGGGACCGCCAACGACCGCGACAATCCTCTTAATGCGCTCGGGCCGGCAAACAATGATTTCTTTGAGATCGGCTTTGGAAGTGCCATTGCGCTAACCTTTGGCACCACATTCAACACCGATGTTACAGTTTTCGAGGTCACTTTTGGTAATCCTGCCGGGTTCCCCGAATCCGCAGATGTCTTTGCTGGTTTTGGCGGTGATTTCACTTTCATCGACAATATCCCAAATATCGATGCGCAAGGCGGTGCAATACTTGCACTCGGCGACGTTGGTGTCTTTGACACGATCGTAATCTTCGACACATCCAACCCTGCTGATGTTGGCAATGCTGCAACTGGAGGGTTTGACGTTGATGCAGTCCGCGTTACGCCGGTCCCGCTTCCTGCGGCTGGTCTGATGCTTGTCGGCGCGATCGGAGGTTTAGCTCTTATGCGCCGCCGCCGGAAAGCCGCGTGAGCGCGACTGTTCAGACCCAAACAGCGTCCGACGAATTTTACCCTCCGGCATCAGGCCGGAGGGTTTTTCTTTTCCCATCCTAATGCAGGTGTGGAGTTCGCGAAGCCGCTTTTACTGGCGGGAACGGACCTTCGGTTTCAGATACCGGCGGTCGATCTGAGGGATTGCCTTACTGCTTTTTTGAGGCGGGCGCTTCTGGAGAACCTCAACCGGCAACATACCAAATTGAATACCGCGGATACCGGTGTCGCCGCGAGGGTTGTTATCTGTTGAAATGTCGTCACCGGACGTATCTCCCATCAACAGCATTTGACGGATCGGGCCGCGATCGCGCACGACGATGAAATGACCGCCGTCTTCGGTCCGGCATGTAACCGTTACGGACGGAAGAAAACCGCGCGGTGTGACTTGTGCATCGCGGCAGCTTCCTCGCGCTGCAAACGGATTCTGACCGCGGGGACTTGTGAAGCTCACCCGCCAATCTGGCTGCAGGATACGTGTCACCCGTATCGGTTTCCCCCCGCTGTGCCAGACAGGGAAGTCATAGAAAGTCTGACGAGTTTCGGAGCCGTCACCGCCCAATTCAGCGGCACGCATCGTGACACGAGCGTCGATTTGCGCCCCGTGCTTTTTCGCGATGAATTGCACACGGACATCGATCCGCGGGCCGTTGCCGCCAAATTCACGATCGCCTCGAATGAGGCGGGTCGGCGTCAGGATTTGTGAATTCTGCATGAGCCTCAGGTGAGTGCGCTCTGCCTGGGCAGCTGTCGAAATTCCGGCTGCAATCGTGGCGCCAGCAAGAGCTGCTATGAGGAAATGTTTCATGATCGGGTCCTTTCCGGATTGTTTTTGCTTTCTTCAAAAAGAAGTCGTCGCACCAATCGGAATGGTTCATTTTTGGACTGTATTTTCCTCGCCGCTCAGTGTGTTGGCATGCTTGCTAACGATCTCATAGGCGTTTACGTTCGTGCTTCGTGCACTGTTCAATCCGCCGGTATTGAGGCGTTCAGAAAGGCGCACGTCGTTGGGAGGAGACAACATGAAAACACTTTTGAGCTCGCTTGCGGGTCTGTGCCTTATCGCCAGCACCGCAATGGCGGAAACTGTTCTTATCCACGGTGAAGCGGGACCGAACCGCGGTGCGCGTGCCGCTGCCCTGCAATGGTTTGCCGATGAGGTGAACAAGCGATCAGAAGGCGATATCAAGATCAATATCGAATGGGGCGGATCGCTCTTCAAAGCAAACGCCGCAATGCAATCGATCGGAAACGGCGTTTCGGATCTGGGTTCGGTAATCGCTGTTTACTATCCAAAGGAACTCGCCGGATACGGAATTGCCGATCTTCCACTCGACAATCCGGATGCATGGGTCGGAATGCGGGCTACCGATGAATTGATGCGGACGAACGCGGCAATTCAGGCCTCTTTCGCTGAGCAGAACCTTGTTTACATTGGAACGTTCACGACTTCGGCGGTCCATATTGGATGTAAGGATGCTGCAATCCGCAGCGTTGAGGATATCAAAGGCCTGAAAGTTCGCGGCGTCGGCGCTTACGGCAAGACCTTCAAGGATTTCGGAGCAAATCTCGTTCCGATGTCGATCTATAAGGCCTATCAGGGTCTCGACAGCGGTCTGCTCGATTGTTCGCAAGGATATTCCTACGCCGTAACGGCGCTCAAGCAGCAGGAAGTGATCAGTTCCTACACGCTTCTTAACTGGGGCCAGGTTGGCGGTGTCGGCATCTTCATGAATAAGGATATGTTCGGAAGCCTCAGCAAGGCACAGCAGGATCTTATTCTCGCGACCGGCAAAGATATGGCCGATGAATTCGGGCGGCTGATTACAACTGCGAACGCGAAAGCAGTAGAAGCCATGAAAGCGGCCGGTATCGAGGTGATCGAACTCTCCGGTGACGAACGCTCAAAGCTTGTCGACAAGGGGGCCGGTTACATTGGCGATTGGGTCAACCAGGCAAACCAGCTTGGCATTGATGGCAAAACCGTCCTCGACGAATATCGCGCGCTTATCGAGAAGTACTCCAAGCAGCGTGACGAGAAGGGGTATCCCTGGGCGGCAGGCTAAGCGAGAGCGCCGCCATGCTTAAACGGATCGAACGGATCCTGTTGGATCTTTCGGTCATGGCCGTGATCGCGCTTGGCGCCATGATCACGGCCAATGTGTTCGCACGTGCTGTCTTCAATGTCGGCATTCCGGATTCAATTGTCATCGTCCGAGAACTGATGATAGCAGCAATCGTGCTTCCGCTCGCAGCTGTAACCGCCAATCGCGGCCACATCGCCGTTGAGTTCCTGACTGACCTCGCGCCACGACCTTTGCGGGCTGTACTTATTGCGCTCGGGTCTCTGGTTGGTCTTCTGGCACTCATTCCGCTGATTTTCGCGGGCAGCAGGGAGTTTTTCAGCACACTCGAATCAGGAAGCTTCTTTTTCGGAGACCTCAATCTTCCAAAATGGCCTGGTCAACTTTTGTTTGTGATCGGCCTGAGCTTTTTCTGGATCCGTCTTTTCGTCCTGTTTGTGCAAGACATGAGCGCCATCCTGAGGGGCGATTTCAGCACCGGCGATGCCGGGCACGCCGAGGAGTAACGCCTTGGACGGAACCACAGTCGGGCTTGTTGCTTTCGCAGTCGTCCTCATCATGCTGGCGCTCAGAGTGCCGATTGCCTTTACGCTTGCCAGTGTCGCAAGTGTTGCGACTTTTCTGATTTTCGCCTTTAGAACCGGGTCCTTCAATCCGGAACGGGCGATCAATGCCACAACGTCCCTTGTTTATTCCAATGCTTTCGATCTTATCCATTCCTATGATCTGTCTATGATCCCGCTTTTCGTGGCGCTCGGGCATATTTCCTACAGGGCGGAAATCACGACGAAGATCTATTATGCGGCACGCGTCTGGCTTTCGTCCGTTCCTGGCGGGGTCGCTATGGCATCGGTGGTCGGGTGCGGCGGCTTTTCTGCAATCACAGGCTCATCGATCGCCTGTGCTTCGACAATGGGGCGTATTTGTTCGCCGGAAATGCTGCGGATGGGTTACGACCCCCGGCTCGCAACGGCAAGCGTTGCGGCAGGCGGGACACTCGGTTCGCTCATTCCGCCATCCGTTCTTTTCATCATTTACGGGATCTTCACGGAAACCTCGATTTCAAGCTTGTTTCTTGCCGGAATTCTACCGGGCCTCCTGTCCCTCGCCGGGTTCGTACTGGTTATTTATCTTTGGGTTTGGCGAGATCCTGCATCGGCTCCTGTTGTGCTTGAGAAAATCAGCACCTCCCAACGCCTGAAGGCTGCACTGGACGCATGGCCAGCAGCGCTTCTTTTCACAGTCATCGTAGGAGGGATTTACGGTGGGGTCTTTACGGCAACGGAGGCGGCCGCGGTTTGTGTGTCGGCTGCAATCCTGATCGGCTTCGCCCAGCGAACCCTGACAATCCCATCGCTGATTGAAGCCTTTCGCGAAACAGCGATTCAAACCGCAGCGATTTTCATCATCGCTGCCGCGGCAAAGATTTTTGTAGCTTTCATCGCATTGACCGGAGTTGCCCGCGACATCCTTCAATTTGTAACAGACGCTAACCTTGCGCCGTTTGTTTTGCTGTTAGCTGTTGCGGCGATTTATCTGCTGCTTGGCATGTTCCTCGATCCAATCGGTATTATGGTGCTGACCTTACCGTTGCTGATCCCGCTGGTCGAAGGGTATGGATTTGATCTCATCTGGTTCGGCGTGGTCATCATCAAGCTTTTGGAGATCGGATTGATAACACCACCGGTCGGGCTCAATGTATTCGTGATTGCCAATGTGGTTGGCAAAGAAGTGCCCATCGATCGGATATTCGCCGGGATTGTCCGCTTTCTCTACATTGATGTGATCGTTCTGGCGCTGATTATTGCTTTTCCGATCATTTCGCTCCTCATTCCAAACTCTTCCGGTTAAGGAACCGTCATGGAACTGAGACAAAGTGATACACTTTATTTATGGCGTTAACATTGTGTTAACTCGAAGGTCAGGCTAATTTTTAGAGTAATTGTATTTAGTTTCGGGGGAACTGCTTGTGAAAACCCTTATTGCTACACTTTTCGCAGGAGCACTTTTGGCAACGCCTGCTGCTGCAAGCACAGTGATTGATTTCGATGCGCTCGACGCGAGTGCGACTCAGCCAGTCCCGCTTCTTACTTTCTCAGAAGACGGCTTCACGTTTTCATTGTCTTCAACGGGGGCGAACTCCGGTCCGGCGATTTTTGACACAACTGTCAGCGACGCCGACGCCAACGGCGATACCGACCTGACACCGCCATTCCTTCCCGGGAGCAATGGCTTCATCGAAGGCAACATCATCATTCTGCAGGACAATACCGGGGCCGTGCCGGACGATGACGCGTCTGGCGGGACGATCACCCTGACGCTTGAATCCGGACCGGCTTTCTTTCTCGAAAACGTTTCCGCGATCGACGACGGTATCTTTGAAGTCTTCACAGTTACCGGCGGTGGTCCGGCGGCGCTCTTCGGTTCGGTTGATTTGGATGAAGTCGGCGGACTTCCCGAAACCGGCCTCATCACGGGCACAAGCACTTTGATCTCAGTGGGTGACTCCATCGTGTTTGATTTCAACAGCTTCTCGGGTGGGTTTGACAGCGTCACCGTTACTGCTGTTCCGCTCCCGGCACCTGTCGTCATGCTGCTTGCGGCTATCGGCGGCCTTTTCGTTATGGCGCGCCGTCGCCGCGCTTAACGCCGACGCTTTTAAGCGTCCAAGAACCTTTCGAAACGACCGTTCATTCGAGCGGTCGTTTTTTTTGGTTACAAACTGATTCATTGTTCTCCTCACGCAAACTCACGAAACCGTGTAGACTTGCAACACTTATGTGATGAGTTGGGCATGTCTTTGCTTCACGCAAAGAGCCCGCGGAGGGGGAATGATGCGTCTATTGGTTTCACTGCTTCTGTTGGTTTTCGCCAGCACGGCGGCAAGCGCGACGACCTATAAATTTAAGCTCTTTGATCATGGTTTCGGATCGCAAGGCAGCAATTACGGCTTGCGTGCTGACGAACTTGGCGCGGATCTCGGTTTTGATCCAACCACATTCAGTGTCAGCACGAACGGCGGAAACCTGCACCTTACGGTGACCGATGGCCCAAATCCAACCGCAATCATTGATGGTCAAGTTTCAAGAAACGATGGCGGCGGTGTTTACGACATCTCCTACGCATTGAGCGGTATCACCCTTCTCGGCGATGGCGCCTTTACGGCGACCGGCGGTAGTGGGACGATTTCCGGAACACCGACGAGCCCGACCAATCCGGCACCGTTCTCTTTCGACTTCGATGGCAAACAGGACAAAAACGGTTTTGCGACGATCTTCAAGTTCGACGGTCACCGTCTTCCCGGAGACTCAACAACCGGCGTTCTTCGCGGCTGGATCATCGACACCAATCGCCCTTGCTGTAACGACTTCCTTGTGCGTGTCGAAGCGGTTCCTCTTCCTGCGCCGCTTGCTCTGCTTCTTGCCGGTATTGCGGGTCTTGGCTTTGCGGCAAGCAGACGCAAGAAAGTCTAGTCGCCGGATCTGCGACCATTATGCATTAACCAAAGGCGGCGATTTCGCCGCTTTTATTTTGACTAGCATTTGCAAACCGTAATAAGTTCAACGTGTTGGTTACCAAAGCGTAAACGTGCGGCGCGCCGCGTTGTCATTGCGCGCGCGAAGGATAGTGTTCAATGGTCAAAAGGCTTTTTGCGGCTCTAGTAATTGGTACCGCCGTTTTCGCGTCGAATGGCGCGAATGCCGCGACCCTGTCTTTCTCAGACATAACGGACCCTGCGCTTACACCAAGCGTTGTAACGGTAACGGACCCAACGGGCACTCTGTTCGGTGATCTTGATGATGCAACAGGGACCATTGATGTAACGGTCTTCGATTCAACAACTGGCGACCTCGGCCTTGA
Organism: Pseudomonadota bacterium; assembly: GCA_039180865.1. Classification (GTDB taxonomy): domain Bacteria; phylum Pseudomonadota; class Alphaproteobacteria; order Rhizobiales; family JACESI01; genus JBCDCU01. The sequence continues at coordinate 10,158 of JBCDCZ010000094.1, forward strand.
GATTTCCGAAGATGCGGAGCTTACGTTTACCTTCCTCGGCTCGCTCGGCGGCTTTCTGAACGAATTCTCAATCCCCGGAGGAAGCTTCGACAACGAAACAAACACGGCCGGTGACAGTTTCACAATCAATCTGACCGGGATTGGAAGCGATCCGTCACTTGTACCTTTCACATTTGCGACGAACTCCGATTTCGATCGATCCATTCCCGTCTCTGCGGAAGCGGTCAATGGGGGGCCATTCGCTGACAATCTCGCAATTGGGGTCTTGCTGTTCAACAACAGCCAGTCGGCTCTGATTCTGTTTGATGACGGATTCGATGGCGCGAAGCACAAAGCTCCGAACTTCACTGACCTTGCGGTCAGGGTTGATGTTGACGTCGCAGCGATCCCCGTTCCTGCAGCACTGCCGCTCATGTTGACAGGATTGGCAGGCCTCTACCTCGTGCGCCGTCGGAGAACACTCAGGGCCTGAATGGATTTGTCGGGCCCACGCGCTTAGGCGACCGTCAAAACAACTTTTCCCTGAACCTTGCGATCTTCCAGATCACGCAAGGCTTGTCCTGCCTCTTCGAGCGGATAGGTTTGGCTGATCCTGGGCGCTATTTCACCGAGCTCAAACAATGCCATCAGTTCGCGCACATGATCTGAATGACGCACCGGATCGCGGCTCATGAAGTTCCCCCAAAAGACACCGATAATCTGACAGGATTTCAGAAGCGTCAGATTAAGCGGGATCGCCGGGATGCCAGCCGGAAACCCGACAACTAGAAAACGTCCGTTCCAGGCAAGCGAGCGCAATGCCGGCTCCGAGTAATTTCCCCCGACCGCATCGTAAACGACATCAACACCTGACTTGCCCGCTGCTTCTTTGATTGACTGTCCGAAGGCTTTCTGGGCCTCACGATCCATGGTGCGCGGATAAATGATCGTCTCATCCGCGCCAATCGATCGACAGAAGGCCGCCTTTTCTTCGGATGAAACCGCAGCAATCACCCGCGCCTTCATGGCTTTTCCAAGTTCGATCGCGGCTGACCCGACACCACCGGCAGCACCGAGGACAAGAAGCGTTTCCTCTTTTTGCAGGCCAGCCCGATCGGTCAGCGCATAATGGGAGGTGCCGTAAGTGAACATGAAGGCCGCCGCTTCCTCAAACGACATCGTATCTGGAATGCGGTGAACGTTCACAGGATCGGTCGCGAGGTGCGATACATATCCCCCGTGAAATCCGACGGATAGAACGCGATCGCCAATGTTAAAGGTTGTGATTTCGCTTCCAACAGCCTCAATGACGCCCGCGATCTCACCACCCGGCGCAAAGGGACGGGCCGGTTTTTGCTGATAGAGATCGCGGATGATCAGGGTATCGGGGAAATTGACGCCAGCAGCATGAACCCGGATCAGAACCTGATGCGGGTCAGGCTCCGGTGTCGGCATGTCCAGGCGCTCCAGCGTCTCAGGCCCGCCCGGCTTTACACTCATCATTCCATACAAGCCCGTTCTCCTCCAAAACCGGCGGGTACACCTATGCTGTCTCCATCGCCGAAGACCTATGACATGCGGGCCTTGCAAGGGCAATTGCAAGATGCCATGGTCGGCGCCCATTACCGTTTCCTGGAAAACAATGACTGAAAACGCGCGCCTCACTTCAAGCGATTTCAAAAACCATATCAGGGCTTCGGGCGCTACTGGCGCTGGGCGTGGAACCGGCGGAAACCAGCCGACACCCTCAGAACGACCGAACGTCGAGCACCCTGGCAAAGTTAACATTTTCGGTGTTGAAAGCCGAGTGATCACCAAGGAGGCGGCTCAGGCGCTAACCGGCTTGGAAATCGGTCTCTCCAAATGGTTTACGATCTCCCAGGCGATGATTGATGCCTATGCGGATCTCATCGAAGACCGGCAGTTCATTCATACTGATCCGCTTGCGGCCCGCGAAACCCCGTTTGGCGGGACTGTGGCGCATGGCTTCCTCGTTCTCTCGCTTCTTCCGGCGATGGCCTATGATGCGCTTCCCGTCATCAAAGGTACCGTGCGCGGCGTCAATTACGGCATGAACCGCGTACGATTTGTTTTTCCTGTCGGCGCCGGTTCGCGCGTCAGGGGCAGGTTTCATCTTATGTCACTTGATGATCACGTGCCCGGTGAAGTGACGACGACGCTCGACGCACGGATCGAAATCGAAGGCGAAGAGCGACCCGCTGTCGTCGCTGAATGGATTAACCGCTACTATCAGGATGAAGGACAAGAAAGCGATGCTTGACGAACACAGATCTTATCCGTCGCGGCATCGCGACAAATACCTGCCTGCGGCCCTGCGCGGTCTCAGACTGCCAGCTGTTGCCGCACCGCTTTTCATCATTTCGGTACCGGATCTGGTGATTGCCCAATGCAAGGCGGGGATTGTCGGGTCTTTTCCTGCGCTCAACGCACGGGAAGCGGCGGGAGACCCGCCGCTCCTAGATCAATGGCTTACCCGCATTCGCGAAGAGCTCGACCGGCACAATCAGGATAATCCGGACCGGCCTGCTGCCCCCTTTGCGGTCAACCAGATCGTCCATAAATCAAACCAGAGACTGCAACGTGACATTGAAATCTGCGTGCAGCACGAAGTTCCGATCTGGATCACGTCTCTCGGCGCCCGTGAAGAGGTGAATGAAGCCGCCCATTCCTGCGGCGGGATCGCGCTTCACGACATCATCAACAATACATTTGCGAAAAAAGCGATCCAGAAAGGCGCTGACGGGCTGATCGCTGTTGCGGCTGGCGCGGGCGGCCATGCGGGACCTCAAAACCCGCTTGCACTTATCCGGGAAATCCGGGAATGGTTCGATGGACCGCTTCTTCTTTCAGGAGCAATTGCGACGGGCGAAGCGCTTCTCGCAGCACGTGCCGCGGGTGCTGATCTCGGCTATATCGGGTCCCCCTTCATCGCAACGCCGGAAGCCAATGCGGTTGAGGCGTACAAAAATATGATCGTGACAGGTGGCGCGGAGGACATTGTCACCTCCTCGCTCTTTACCGGCGTTTCCGGCAACTATCTCAAAACCTCGATCAGCCGAGCGGGCCTCGATCCAGACCACCTTCCCGAAGCGACCCCGGATTCCATGAACTTCAAGGATGGTTCATCAAAGCCCAAGGCCTGGAAGGAGATTTGGGGATCCGGACAGGGAATTGGTGCCGTCAAGGAGATCGTTCCAGCGGGCGAAATCGTTGACCGGATCGAACGGGAATATCTCGCTGCTGGAGCGCGGCTCGCCGAAGACTTCATCGGCATTGAAACGCCTGCGCTCGAAGCCTCCGCCTGATAGGAGGTTGTCGTGGATCTTGGCCCTTCAGACCGTGTGAAGCCGCTCATAGAAAAGGTGCGTGACATGGTCGAAGCGGACATCGCGCCGCTTGACCGGGAGTTTCATGATGAGGTCGGCAGACACCCGTCGGGAGACCGGTTCCAGCACACCGAGCGCCAGATTGAAATTCTCAACGGGCTGAAAGACCGTGCCCGGGAGCGCGGGCTTTGGAACTTCTGGCTGACCGATTCCGAGCGCGGATTTGGTCTTACAACCGTTGAATACGCCTATCTCGCCGAAGAGATGGGCAAGGTCCCGATTGCTGCCGAAGTGTTCAATTGCTCCGCGCCTGATACGGGCAATATGGAAGTCCTTGAGCGCTATGGCACCGCCGAGCACAAAGAACGCTGGTTAGCGCCTCTCCTAGCCGGTGAAATTCGTTCGGCCTATCTTATGACGGAACCCGATGTCGCGTCGTCGGATGCAACGAATATCGCCTTGTCCGCGACGAAGACCGAAGACGGCTGGCTCTTATCTGGCGAGAAATGGTGGGCCTCCGGTGCTGGAGACCCGCGCTGCGCGCTCCATATCGTGCTTGCCATGAGCGACCCCGACGCTGACCGGCATCAGCGTCATTCCATGTTTCTTGTTCCCGCAGATGCTTCCGGGATTGAGATCCTCCGACCGATGGAGGTCTTTGGTCACGACGATGCGCCACACGGCCATATGCATGTGCGGTATTCCAATGTTTTTGTCCCGAATGAGGACCTGGTACTCGGGCAGGGACGCGGATTTGAAGTGGCGCAAGGCCGGTTGGGTCCGGGGCGCATCCACCATTGTATGCGCGCAATTGGACTTGCCGAACGGGCGCTGGAGTTGATGTGCCGGCGATCAGTTTCTAGAGAAGCCTTCGGAAAGCGTCTCGCCGATCTTGGCGCAAATCATGACATCATCGCGAACGCCCGGATCGAGATCGAACAGACTCGGCTCCTTTGCCTTAAAGCGGCATGGATGATGGATCACGCGGGCGTTCGGGTCGCCCAGCCATGGATTGCGAAAGTCAAAGTGGCAGCTCCTCTGACCGCGCTCAAAGTTGTCGATGAAGCAATTCAAATGCATGGCGGGGAAGGTGTCAGCCAGGATACGCCACTTGCGGCTATGTGGACGCATCTCAGGACCCTGCGGCTTGCAGACGGGCCGGACGCAGTCCATCGCCGTTTGATCGCCCGCGCCGAATTGCGTTCTTATCGGAACGACAGGGATGGGGGAAGTTGATGAGGTTCTCTTGATGGAAAACGCAGGACAGACCCTGAATCTTCCCGCCGTCGAGGCTTATCTTCAGGAGCGAATCCAGGATTTTGAAGGCCCGCTTGACGCAAAGAAATTCGAAACGGGTCAGTCGAACCCGACCTTTCTCCTGATCACGCCGAAACGCAAATATGTGCTCCGCCGGAAACCACCCGGCGAGCTCCTGAAGTCGGC
>JBCDCZ010000095.1:0-14902 GCA_039180865.1 Pseudomonadota bacterium
CTTTCCCTTTGCATTTTTGCCATCTTCCGGGAAAGGTTGGCGTTTTGCTATTGTCACAGGCTACGATATGCTATCTGCCGCGTCATGAAATGAACAGTGTTCGGCGTGCCGTTCACGAGAATTCGGGGTAGCAGGGTTCGACACCCTTGCAAATCAGGACTTCCATGGACACGACTTCAGTGGACCATAAACCCAGCGAAGAGGTGGGTAACCTTCCCCTGGTCAAGCGATTGTTCCGGGAAAACTTCGCCGACTTTGCGCCGCGTTATGCGATTGCAATTGTCTTTATGGTGATTTCGGCTGCGGCGACAGCGCTTACAGCCTGGATCATGAAAGACATTGTTGAAAGTCTTTTCATGGAAGGCGATTTTGACCGCACTCTGATGGTGGGTCTGTTCGTTATTCTGCTCTTTGCGATCAAGGGCGCGGCAACCTATGGGCAACTTGCCTATCTTGCGCGGGTCGGAAACGCGATTGTCGCGCGGCTGCAAATGCGCATGTTTGATCAGATTCTTGCGCAAAGTGGCAGTTTTTATGCCCGCTATCCCTCAAATGATCTGATCACCCGGATCGGTCAGAATGCCCAGGGCGCGCGTCAGGTGATCGATCTTGTTGTTACCAGCATCTGCCGGGATGCTCTCACTCTGATCGGTCTGATCATCGTGATGGTCCTGCAAGACCCGCTTTTATCGCTGATTGCATTCATCACGGCTCCTCCGGTGATCTTCGCGGTTTCCCAGCTTATCAGGCGGGTAAGAAAGGCTGCAAAGCAGCAGTTCGATTCCAATACCCAGATCATCCGTGTGATGCAGGACAGCGTTCGTGGTAGCGCCATCGTCAAGTCGTTCCGAATGGAAGAGGTGATGCGGGCGCGCATGGGAGATGCAGTGCGTTCCGTCGAAAGTCGCAACAACCGGATTGCAAGCCTCACAGCCCGCGCAAGCCCGCTGATGGATACGCTTGGCGGTCTCTGTATGGGGATCGTGATCATCTATGCCGGATGGATGACAAGTGTTTCGGACCGCACACCGGCAGAATTCATGGCGTTTTTGACAGCGTTCCTCCTTGCCTATGAACCGGCAAAGCGTATCGCACGGCTCCACATTTATCTTGAGACCGGGCTTGTCGGTGCACGCCTGATGTATGAGATCCTCGATCAGTCCGTGGTCGTCGAAGACCGGCTGGATGCTGCCCGGCTCGAAGTCAAAAGCGGGGCAGTTGAATTCCGCGATGTGAAGTTTCGCTACGAACCCGCAATGAAGGAAAGTAACATCGTCTTGAACGCACTCTCTTTCAAAGCGCGCGGCGGTGAGACAACCGCACTGGTTGGGCCCTCAGGCGCGGGTAAATCAACAATCGTCAATCTGATCCCACGGCTCTACGATGTCGATGAAGGGCAGATCCTGATCGATGGTGTTGATATTCGTGACGTCAGTATGGAGAGTCTTCGCGATAAAATCGCTTTCGTCAGTCAGGACACATTCCTGATCGATGGATCGATCCGGCAAAACATTACGGCGGGCCGAGACGATGTGAGCGACACCGATGTGATCGAAGCAGCAAAAATTGCCAATGCGCATACCTTTATCGAGGCGCTTGACGAAGGGTATGACACAATCATCGGTGAGAACGGTGAGACCCTGTCGGGTGGGCAGCGCCAGCGCATTGCGATTGCACGCGCGGTCTTGAAGGATGCGCCGATCGTGCTCCTGGATGAAGCAACCTCAGCGCTTGATAACGAATCCGAGCGTCTTATCCAGGATGCGCTCGAAAAGCTTGCGAGCGGGCGCACCAATATTGTCATCGCTCATCGGCTGACCACCATTAAAAATGCCGATTGCATTCATGTGATTGAGAACGGGCGCATTGTCGAAAGCGGCACGCATGAGGCGCTCCTGGAAACGGGAACGGTCTACCGGCACCTTCACGAGATGCAGTTTCGTGAGCGCAAAGCCGCCGCTGAATGACACCCCTTGTTGGGCGCCTGCGGACGGTTTCTCTAAACCTCTTCCGCTGCAAACGTGCCCAGGCGCTTTTTTCTGCGTGCGGTTTCCATTTGACCAATTCGCCCGTTGACAATGGGAACCCGGTTTTTTCTGGAAGCATCCTTCTCGGCGCGGATTCGACCTTTCAAACGTTTAAGCGGATGGCTCGATGGATCGTTTGTGCCCGCGCCTCCTAACGGAATGAAGGTTGAACCGTCGTTGAGCCGCACATCCTGCAAAATGAAGGAATCGCGTTTAGCGTTGTGCACGCACATCGAAATCGGGCCGTCACGGGTGATTGTAAAAAAGGCGCAAGCTTCGCAGCGGTCTTTTTCCAGGCCTTCCGCAGGCATGAAATTATGAATGTAGAAGGTTGTCAGGTGAACCCGGCCGCCAGACGATACAAGACCCGGCAAGAGTGCGCGCACTTTGCGTCCCACATAGGCGAGCAAATTGCCAAAAAGTGCTGGACGTCGAAAAAGGCAGTGTGCAGCGAGACGCAGTGCCGATTTCAAAGGTTGATGACGGCTCAGGAAAACCGACCGCGTTTCGACAAGCAGATTTTGCAGAAACTCAAGATCACGGGTCTCAAAAGCTGCGACCCTGCGGTTTCCGGCAAAGGCGACCTTTGCGTAAGAATTGCAATCGGGATGACCGATCCTGGGAACATCGAATTGGAGGGATGTCCCGACGCCGTCTTCGATCAATCTCCGGACACGGTCCACCGTAATTGCGTCCGTGCGAGCCCGTTCGGTTCCACGACCGGTATCGGCGATTAATTGAAATGAAGCAAGATGAATGTCGCGTGCGTGCTTGGAGAAGAATTCAACGAGCCCCGGTACTTCATCGACGTTGCCGGGAAAAACCGTTGTATTGAAGAGGATCTGCAGCCCAAGGCCACGCGCTCGATCGAGATAGTCTTCGCGGACCGCGTTGAGCGAGATTTCCGTGTCAAAGCCCTTACGTTCCTGGGTCAGGTCAACATGAAACGCGACGTCTTTGAGCCCTGCATTCTTGAGATCTGAAAGAAGCGACCGGCTGGCCTTGATGCCGTTTGTGAATAGGGCCGGGCGAAGGTCTCGCTTTGCAAGGTGTTTGACGATAGCGATCAGTTCATCGCGTTTCCGCAAAGTGGGATCACCACCTGTCACCTGCACGTTGGTGTTTGGGCCGTACTGCACCGCGATGCGGTCAATTCGCCTGAAAATCTCTTCCAGAGGCAGATCGTGAACGGCTTCGGAATGGTCTGAAAGATAGCATGCACTGCAATCAAGGTTGCATCGTTGGGTGATTTCCAGGGCCACACATCCCATCGCGAAATGATGCCCGGCAATCTGGGTTGGGCCATCAAGACCAACGCGATTGACTGCCTCTTTAAGCGGAGACTTGCGGCACGTACCGGGCGGCGGCAGAGGGCTAACCGGCCAATCGCGAATTTCTTCTGGTGTCAGGTGGGGTCCCGCCACGTATGTCCTGCCTGACTCTTATAGATTTCTTCCGTAAACGCGTTTCCAGCCCGTCAGCATCGGCGTGATGAGGTTTTCGCGTTTCCAGACCTGATAAAAAAGGATTGCTGTCAGGTGTAGCCCCACCAGAACGAGCAGTATGCGGGATGAAATGTAATGCACTTCGTTGGCAAAAGCGGTCCAGCGAAGGCTGACATAAGATTCAAGCGGGCCAGACGCGAAAAGGCTGTCGTCCTCTGCAAAGAGGCCTGCAAGCACCTGGACGGTGAGAACTGCCAGAAGGGCGACAACAGAAAGACCGCCTAACGGATTGTGTCCTGCAACGCCGCTCGGGCGCCTTTTGGTAATGGAAGCGATATAGGTAACGAGACGCCGAGGTCCGGGCACAATGTTGCTAAACCGTGCCGATGGTGGGCCGATGATCCCCCAGATCAGACGGAAGACCAGAAGCCCGCCGGTCGCGTATCCAAGGTAGAAATGGTAATCGATGGTGCTGAACTCACGATAATATCCGAGATACCAACCTGTGATGACTACAGCGGCAAGCGCCCAGTGGAAGAGGCGCGTGGGCAGATCCCAGACCTTGCTGTAGACAAGTCCATCCACAGGATCGGTTGATCCTGTAGATGATCCCAGGTCTTCTTTTAGCACCATCGACCATTTGTCCCGGCTAACCTAGAAGTTCTTTGCGCGGTACGCATCGTGGCATGCACCGCATGTCTTGCCGACTTCACCTACGGCGGGACCGAGTGCGCCTCTGCCGTCCGCGGAGACGGTTACCAGGTTGTCAACGGCTCCTTGCCAAGCCTGAACTTTCTCTACGACGCCTGGAAAATCACTCCAGATTTTTGCGAGAGATCGTGTTTTTCCTTTTTTCACTTCATTGTCGGATCCTGGAGGAAAAAGCGGAAGCAAATGGAGTTTGGAAAGCGCCTGTAAATTGGTTGCGGCGTTCTTTGCAGCCTCGGCATCATAATCAGCCTCGCCCTTAGCCATGGCGACGACCTGTCCGAAGTTCAAGCCGACCAGTTTGTAATATCCCCGGCGGGCCTCGATTACATCGTCAATCGGATCGGCGAATGATGGCGCAGAAACAGATATGGATACGGCTGCTGCGATTGCAGCTCCGATTAGGTATTTCATGGACATGGTCGATCTCCCCTCGTCCGACAAACAGGGAATGCACACCTGTTTGAGTCAATGCCCCGAACCTGAAGGGAAGAGTATGGCTGGCACTTTTCGTGTCAATCGGTGTGAGGGCGCATTGACCATCACAATGTTACTTTTGTTTGACACTTTTTCGTGCATGTCAGGAATTTTCCAGATCGTCCGAGTTATGCCCGCCCTCGAAAGGTGGCTAAAAGAAAAGGGCGCGGTTTACGCGCCCTTCTCAGTTTGGTCTTGTGTGTTCGTTTTTCTAATTGGAACTACTCGGCGAGCTTGAGATTGCCCGCATTCGTTTTCCCGCGCCGCTCTTCAAGGTCATACTGGATCTTTTGACCTTCATTCAGCGTGGTCATTCCAGCGCGTTCAACCGCGGAAATATGGACGAAAACGTCCGCTCCGCCTTCGTCGGGCTGAATGAATCCATAACCCTTGGTTGCATTGAACCATTTGACAGTGCCGCTTGCCATTCTCTCTTGTCTCCTTAAAGCATAGCGTACGCCAGGTCTCTTTCATCCCGGCAATGGGACCGTGCTTTGGGATTGGAGGAAGAAAGGTATGCTCGTTGGATCGCGCAACAAATCATCGATCTTGGTCTTCGGCCGTGCAAAACAGGTCGTACGGTGTAACAATACCTCAAGCTTTTGTGCGTTGCGAGCATTTTAGTTTGACAACTATGTGACAGCCGAAAATCAAGGGAATTCCTGACTTTAGCGCCTGTGGAAAGCGAAGCGGCTTGCCGGAATCGGCAAAAAGCGGCAAAGACGTGGCATGAACTGGTCACGAGAACAGGAACGGGCACTGAGGGAAGCTGCGCGATGGCTTTCGAATCGTGACCGTCAAGTCTTTCGACTTTTTGGATATGCCGGAAGCGGTAAAACCACACTTGCCCGCCATCTGGGCGAGGGGGTCGATGGCGAAGTTGCTTTTGCTGCATTCACGGGGAAAGCAGCGCACGTATTGCGTCAAAAAGGGTGCGAAGGCGCCTCGACCCTGCATTCCCTGATCTATCGGCCAGCAGGACAGGCCAAAGATGAAGAGGAAGAGGGCGAGCGCCCGCTCTTTGCCATTCGGCGGGATGCTCCGGCTGCCGATGCAGCCCTTATCATTATCGATGAATGCTCCATGGTTGACGAAGATCTTGGCCGTGATCTCCTGTCCTTCGGCGTGCCGGTTCTCGTGCTTGGAGATCCGGCACAATTGCCTCCGGTCAAGGGCGGCGGTTTTTTCACGGAGCACGAGCCGGACGTCATGCTGTCCGAGGTTCACCGTCAGGCGGCTGACAATCCGATTATTCGCCTTTCCATGGCCGTGCGTGACGGTGAGGCCATCGACTACGGTGAGTATGGTGAAAGTGCCGTTATTCCGCGCCACGCCATCGAGGCGGAACAAATTCTCGACTGCGATCAGGTTCTCGTTGGGATGAACAGGACGCGGCGCCTATACAATAACAGGATCCGCGAGCTTCTCGGTTTCAGAGATTGGCGACCGGCTGCTGGTGAAAAGCTTGTTTGCCTCAGGAACGATAAAACAAAAGGCCTTCTGAACGGTGGTACCTGGAGCGTCGTTGCCATGCGCTCACCGCGCAAGGGGATGATCCGGCTTGATGTTGAACCCGATGACGACATTCTGGCGAAGAAGGTTGCTGTATCGGTCGCGCCGGAGTTTTTCCAGGGAACCTATGAAAGTCTCGCCTATCCCAAACGCCGACGGTCGGATGAGTTCGACTATGGTTATGCGTTGACCGTTCACAAAAGCCAGGGTTCGCAATGGGACGACGTGATTTTGTTCGATGAGAGTGGTGCTTTCCGCGAGCACCGTGACCGTTGGCTCTATACGGGTATCACACGAGCTGCAGAGCGCCTGACGATTGTCCGCTAAGATGCTTAGTCCGCTGTGCGTCTTCCCGGAAAGAGGCTTTTCCACGGGATGAATGCCGGGACTCGCTCCTGATAAGCGCGATAGGCATCGCCGTAGAGAACGATCAGTTTTCTCTCTTCAAAGTACGCTCCGATAAATATGTAGAGTGTTGCCCAAAGTGCCGTGGCGAAGGCAAATTCGGAGACTGCCCCGCCCCAAAGCACGAGCATGACACCTGTGTAGAGCGGGTGGCGCATATAGGTGCTGAGGCCTGAAACGGTCAGGGCCTCTTGTCCGTCGACAAGGTTGTTTTCGCCACCATCCCCGCGCCATTGTTTCAGACCGGAAAACAGCCCGAGATCGTATTGGCGCAAGGCCATCACGATGAGAATTGCTCCGCCGATCTGAACGCAGAGCAGGATTGGTCCCAAAAAACCCGGAGCCCAAAAAGCAGCTTCTGATCCATTGAGCAGTTGATAACCAACAAGGAGCGTTGCGCCGAGATGCAGTACTGCAATAACGTTGTATATCACTCGGTATTTTCGTTGCGTTTGATGAGCGAGACGTTGATAAACGGCTTGACGGGCGAGCAGCGAATGAAGGGCTCCAAATATCAGCCATGCAAGGGCGTAAACAACGTGATCGCCAATATCGTTCACAATTGACCCATGCTTCCTTTTTGCTGCTTGAACCTCTGATAAAGGTTGAGGCATTCTTGGCTTAGGCTAGCGGCGCCCAGGATGCTATTCAAGTGCATTTGCACTTTATGTTCTGCTTGCAGTGTCCGACCTTTTTGATTCCGAAAACTGGTTTAACAGTTTGAATTTTCAAACGAATTAGTTTTCTTGTTGGATCAGTTTAGAGCTTCGCTAACCAGTGTGAGAGGTTTCAAGCGCCGGTTAAAGCGATTTCACCGCAAAATTTACCCGTCGCGCTTATCTTGTGGAGGGAATAAGCAGGGGAAAAGGCGGGCGCGTGAGCAAGTCGGCAGAAAATTCGACAGCCTTTGAGGGCAATCGCAGACTGCGCGTCATACATTGTGTGCGCTCTCCGGTTGGCGGTATCTTCAGGCATATTCAGGATGTGATCCGGTATCAGAACACGGCTGGCATCGATGTTGGCCTGATCTGCGATTCTTTGACCGGCGACACTTTCGAAGAGGAGCAATTGGCGGAGCTTGCCCCGCATATGGCTCTCGGTGTCGCAAGGCTTCCAATGGCGCGTCATTTGTCATTTTCCGACATCAAGGCGACACGACTCATCTATAAGCTGTTGAAGCAAACAGATGTAGACGTGATCCATGCCCACGGTGCCAAGGGCGGTGCGTATGGTCGTCTTGTCGGACATGTTCTTGGTGCTAAACGGCGCAAGGTCGGCAAACCTGGTGTGGTCGCGGTTTATTCCCCACACGGCGGCAGTTTGCATTTCGATAAAACCTCAATTGCCGGACGTCTCTATTTCGCCCTGGAGCGGATCATGGAGGCCTACACAGACGAGTTTGTCTTTGTGTCGCGCTATGAGGTCGATGCTTTCACGAGCAAAGTCGGACAGCTTCGAAAGCCTTACACCATTGCCTACAATGGTCTGCAACCTGAAGAACTTGAGCCTGTAGCACCGAGCGAAGACGCTGCCGACTTTCTTTATGCCGGCCATATGCGTGACTTAAAGGGGACGGACCTCTTTATCGATGCGATTGACAAGGTGAATGCGCAGGCTTCGCGGTCGGTTTCTGCGGTTATGGTCGGTTACGGTGATGACAGACCACGATACGAGGCCGATGTCAGGAAACGTAAACTGGACCATCTGATCCGGTTTCAGGATCCGGCTCCAATTCGAGAAGTGTTTCCTTTGGGGCGGACTCTTGTGGTTCCGTCACGGGCGGAATCCATGCCCTACATCGTTATTGAGGCGCTCGGGGCGAGGATGCCGGTTATTGCCACCTCTGTTGGAGGCATTCCGGAGATTTTCGCAGATCACGCGACAGATCTGGTGCCTCCCGGTGACAGCAATCTCATCGCGAAAGCCATGCTTCGTCATCTCGAAAATCCTGACGCGGTTTATCGGCGGACAGATTCCCTGCACAATCGCATTGCCAGTGTTTTTTCCATTGAACGCATGTGCCATTTGATCGACGAGGTCTATGCTCGGCATTTGCCGCAGGCGCGCCGCGGAAATGGGACCAGGTCCGCCGAAGCCGTCACTGATACCAATGTTTATGGCAAAGATACGTTCGCAAAAGGCGTCCAGTAGACGCGTCCGTTCACCGAACTCGTTTCATCCTGCCGACCTCACGGCGAAAACGATCAGCATTCTGCCGCGAGATCGTCAGTTCCCTGACCCGTTTGGACGTGCCATAGTGGCGCGGTAACGGTCGGGCAGGCGCCAAGACGTGGCGTATTGGCCCGCCGACAAACCGGCAGGCGAAATGGTGGACCAGTACAGCCCATCTGAAACGGCTGAGATCCCGAAAGAGAACGGTGGCCGAAGATTGCGCCAACGGGTGCCAATCGTTGAAACTCTAGTCCGTGAGATTGTAAACGGTACTTTTGAGCCCGGTCTTCATTTCCCAACCGAAAATGAGCTTTGTGAGCGCTTTGGTGCAAGCCGCACTGTTATCAGGGAGGTGATGCAGGATCTCACAGCCTACGGCCTCATTTCTTCGCGCCCGAGGGTTGGTGCGACTGTCCGTGATCCGGAGCATTGGGATCGCCTTAACCCGGCGGTTTTGAAAATGGAACTGAAGTTCGGTTTGAATGCCGAACTCTACGAGCCGCTGATAGAATCCCGCGCGATCATTGAGCCGGAGGTTGCGGCAATGGCGGCTGCACGGGCGAAACCAACTCATGTTCGCCAGATTGTGGCGGCCTATGAACGGTTAGCCGCGATGCGGGATCCGAGTTCTGGAGAAAGGGTCGAGGCCGACATTGCGTTTCACCGCGCGGTTCTGCGTGCTTGCGGCAATTGGGTGTTCCAGAAGTTTGGTCCGCTTTTTGACGCCGCCATTACAGCCCGCATGGATATTGTCCTCAAAGCAGGGATGTTTGATCCTCCCTTTGCGCTGCAGAAGCACAAACGGATCGTTGACGCGATTATCGAGCGCAATCCGCGCGAAGCCCGCCAAGCGACCTTGAGCGTTTTGGCGCTATCCAAACCGACATTCAGTGATTATTTCGAAGGGGATGATAGTCCGGATAATCGGGACAAGGGTGCATGAAGCCGAAGCTGCAATTCTGGTTTGAGTTTGCGTCAACCTATTCCTATCTATCCGCCATGCGGATTGACGCCGTTGCCGAGGGGGAGGGCGTCGATGTCGTATGGATGCCGTTTCTGCTCGGCCCTGTTTTCGCCAAGCAGGGTCTTAAAACGTCGCCGTTTCTCGTCGTTCCCGACAAATACAGCTATATGGAAGCCGATATCAATCGGCTGGCAGAGGAACGTGGGCTCAAATTCTCTATCCCACCAAGTTTTCCGCAAAACGGTCTTCATGCGGCGCGCCTCGCTCTTATTGGTTTGGAAGAAGATTGGGGGCGCGACTTCTGTCGCAAGACCTATCTCGCCCAATTTGATGAGGGTCAGGACATTGCGGACAAAGCTGTTTTGAATACGGTACTGGCTTCGTGTGCCGAGGATCCCGAAGCGGCTTTTGCTGCATCGGTGACGGATGAAAACAAGCAGCGTCTTAAAGACCGAAGCCGTGAGGTCGACCGTTTGAAGATTTTTGGCGCACCGACCTTTATCACCGAAAAAGGGACCCTGTTCTGGGGTGATGATCGTCTCGAACAGGCAATTTCCTATGCGCTGAAAGACGCGTGAGCCGTCAGATCACGGAAAATTTCCGATCCACCCCTTGAAAATTCAAATTGCTATTGCAAATTATTCGCATTAAACTTGCAAATGAGTTGCAAGTGCAGGTTTGCGGATGGCGTCATTCGCAGCGTAACGAGAGGGATTGAATGGCCGTGATCCGCCGATTGTTTGCCGCGTATTTGTTCGCTGCGTTCGTAGCAATTGTCACATTGTCTTTCGCAGGAATGAGCGGCAAGGCTTATGCTGGCTCTACCGCGAACGACACGTCAAAACTTGATGTTGTTGTCACGATAGGCATGGTTGCCGATGTCGTGAGCCATGTCGGCGGGGCGCATGTCTCTGTTACAACCCTCGTGGGAAGTGGTGTTGATCCGCACTCCTATCGCCAAACCCGGTCTGACGTGGAACGCCTCACGAAGGCCGACATTATTTTCATGAATGGCCTGCATCTTGAGGCGCAGCTTGATCCGCTGCTTGAACAATTGAGTGCAACGCGCACTGTTATCGCCGTCGCAGAAGGTGTTGAGGAAAAACACCTTATTGAGGCGGATGGCTTTTCCGGGCGTTTTGACCCGCATGTCTGGATGGACCCGCAACTCTGGAAGAAAACGGTCGACATTGTGCTTTCAGCTTTGTCTGGAACCGCGCCAGACTACGAGGCCGAGTTTTCGAAAAACGCCGACGCATTCAAAGCGAAGATTGATGAGCTGAATGTCCAATCAGCCAACCTCTTGAAGACAGTTCCCGATGGTGAGCGTGTCCTCATTACAGCCCATGATGCTTTCGGGTATTTTGGCCGCGCCTATGACATCGAAGTGATAGGCATTCAGGGCCTATCGACTGAAAGCGAAGCAGGACTTAACCGTATTGAAATCCTCGTCGACACGCTTGTCGACCGGAACATCAAAGCGGTGTTTGTCGAAAGCTCCGTTTCAGACCAGAACATTCGTGCCTTGATCGAGGGCGCAGCAGCGCGCGGTCACCAGGTTATAATCGGAGGGACGCTCTTTTCGGATGCGATGGGAAAACCAGGCACCTATGAGGGAACCTATATCGGAATGATCGACCACAATTCGACGTCGATTACCCGCGCTCTCGGCGGTGATGCCCCGGATCGGGGTATTTTCGGCAAGCTTGGCGCTGAATCCTGAATGATGGACGGGCATTACGGCGTAGTGAAAACGGAAGAGTAGACGGCAATGCAGATCGCGACAGTAGACAATGTGCAGGCCGTTGAAACGACCGAGCTGTTGGAACCGTGCTTTGAGGTCGCCAACATGACGGTCGCTTATCACGGCAAACCTGTTTTATGGGATGTTTCCTTTAAAGCCTATGCCGGGCGGACAACGGCGATCGTCGGGCCGAACGGAGCCGGCAAATCAACGCTCCTAAAAGCAGCGCTTGGTCTTGTTCCGAGCGTTACAGGAACAACCTTTGTTTCCTCTGAACCCCTTTCGAAACGGCGGCAGTCGGTTGCCTATATGCCGCAACGGGCAGCAGTCGATTGGGATTTTCCGGCAACGGCTCTCGATGTGGTTCTTATGGGTCTTTATGGACAGCTCGGTTTTTTGCGTTGGCCAGGCCGTAAAGAGCGGGCCCGTGCATTGAAGTGCCTTGAAGACGTCGATATGGGCGCATTCGCTGATCGTCAAATCGGGCAATTGTCCGGTGGGCAGCAGCAGCGGGTTTTCATGGCTCGTGCTCTCGCACAGGAAGCCGATGTCTATCTCATGGACGAGCCATTTGCAGGTGTGGATGCGGCAACGGAAACTGTGATTCTTCGCACTTTGCGTAATCTTGCTGCACAAGGGCGCGGCGTGATCGTTGTCCATCATGACCTTGAAACGGTGCGAACTATGTTTGACGACGTGCTTCTTCTCAATCGTCAGGTCGTTGAGAGTGGTCCGATTGACAAAGTGATGACGGAAGACGCGGTGCGGCGCACCTATTCCGGCCGATTGTCCATGCGGCAAAACGAACCTGTGGGCGGGGCCGCAGTTCAGCGCCACTAGGGTTACCGTCAGTGTCCGCGCTCCTTGAAGCCCTGACCCTCCAGGCGGGGTATAATACCTCTTTGGTTCTTGTTGGATCAGCGCTCCTTGGCGCTGGCGCGGGTGCAATCGGGGTCTTCGTTCTTTTGCGCAAACGCGCACTCGTGAGTGACGCAATCAGCCACGCGACCCTGCCTGGCATCGCACTTGCCTTTCTCTTCGGTGCCTATGTGCTAGGTGACGGGCGTTCGCTTGCCCTTCTTCTTATTGGTGCCGCCTTTTCTGCCGGAATTGGCGTTCTTGCCGTCGATTTTATGACGCGATACACGCGCCTTGCCGAAGACACCGCAATCGGCACGGTCCTGTCGACGTTTTTTGCACTTGGGATCGTGCTTCTGACCTTCATCCAGTCGCTCAATATCGCCGGGCAGGCAGGGCTTTCGAGCTTCATTCTGGGATCAACCGCGGGGCTCTTACTCCAGGATGCCTATTTGATCGCGGCTGCGGCCCTCGCTGTCGTAGTTGTTCTGCTCATTAAGGTCCGCGATTTCACGCTTCTTTGTTTCGATCCGGTTTTCGCAGAAGCCAGCGGTTTGAAGATTGCTTCTTTGGATCGTCTTCTTCTGCTTCTTCTTCTTGCGATCGTTGTTATCGGCTTTAAAACCGCCGGTCTTGTCCTCGTGATTGCTTTGACAATCATCCCACCGGTGGCTGCCCGTTTCTGGACCGATCGTGTTGGGCCGATGACTGTGATATCCGCCGCAATCGGCGCGCTCGGTTCTTACACTGGAGCTTCCATTTCTTCGATTGCCGCCGATCTACCGACCGGCGGTCTCATCGTGCTTACCCTCTTCGTAGCGTTCACCGTCTCGCTTCTTGCAGCACCGAAGCGCGGTGTTCTGGCACTTTGGATCAAACAATGGCGGTTCAGCCGGATTGTTCATCGCAGACAGGGTTTGCTTGCGATGGCTCGCGGCGAGCCGATCTTCGACAATCTCACCCGTAAAATGCTTCTGCGCGAAGGCCTCATGCGTGCTGATGGAGCGGCAACGCCGAAAGGTGCAATAGAAGCACAGGCGATGGCGCGCGATCAGGCTTTGTGGAACGCCTACCGGAGATCATATCCGACCGAAGCGTTGATGCTCGACGAATGGTCGCTCGCGCCAATCGATACCGTTTTGCCGAAAGACCTGATCGACAGTTTGAGACCGGAACTTGCACCCCATGCCGTTAACGAGGTGAAGCAATGATCACATTTCTTCAGCTCGATTTACCGTCGATCCTTCTCGGCACGCTTGCAGCACTTTCCTGCGGCCTTCTTGGTAACTTTCTCGTTCTGCGGAAACAGGCGTTGATGGGCGACACGATCAGTCACGTGGTTCTGCCGGGTATTGTCGTCGGGTTCCTTGTCGCTGGTACGGCGGCGACCCTACCGATGATGGCCGGTGCGCTTCTTGCGGCTCTTTTTGCTGTCGCTCTGATCGAAGTTATCAGACGGGCAGGGCGCATCGAGATGGGGGCTGCCATGGGCGTGGTGTTTACGACCATGTTCGCAGCCGGTGTCGTCCTTCTTGAGCAAAGTGGCGCGCGCAGCGTTCATCTCGACGTTGAGCATGCGCTTTACGGCAATCTTGAAAGCGCGATCTGGCTTGAGGCGACCGCGCTTTCGGACCTCGCTGATCCGGCAAAGCTGGCAGGTCTTCCAGAATCAGTGTTTCGGCTATTGGGTGTGACTGGTCTCGTGATCGGCTTCATCTTGTTGTTTTACAAGCAACTGAAAATCACAAGTTTCGATCCGGCGCATGCCGACAGCCTGGGTATTTCATCGCGGTTTATGGGGTTTGCCCTTGTCTTCATGACGGCTCTCGCTGCCATAGCGGCATTTGCAGCGGTCGGCTCAATTCTCGTGATCGCGATGTTTATATGTCCTGCGGCGACGGCACGTATGATGACAGATAAGATGCATATCCAGATTTGGCTCAGCGCAATCGTATCCATCGCCAGTGGAGTTATCGGCTATGTCCTGGCAGCTTTCGGTCCGATTTGGCTTGGTGGCGAGAACAGTCTTTCCGCTGCTGGCATGATTGCCCTGGTAGCCGGGCTCTTTCAGCTCGCCGCAATGCTGTTTGCACCAAGATATGGGCTCATTGCCAAGTGGCGGCGCGCTGCGATTGCCGCGCCTTAGGAAGATCGCAAAGGCCAGCTAGATTAAACGAGACACGGCTTTCCGCGCGGTAGGCCAAACCTTAACTGTCGGTTTGCCAGGTTCGCGGTTATTTCACTGGATTGGATAAAACCACCCTGTTATTCATATGACATCACCGGAAGTAGGCGCGTCTTTCTAAGGGGGAGGGGAATGACTTTCAGGCTTCGGGAGAATCAATCTGGCAATTTCATGAAAATTGCCGGTTTCGCCTTTGTGGTGTTCCTTGTTTCGACTTTACCATTGAGGGCAGGTGTTGCGGATAACTTGCAACACCTCCTTGAACGGCAAAGTATAACAGTGTTCGCATCGGCCTACGACACGGCCCCGTTGAGGGCTGCTTATGAGGCACGCGGCTTTGACCCGGTCTGGGTCAATGACAATGGTGTGTCGGAGAGAGGGTACGATCTTGTCAAAGTCCTATCC
>JBCDCZ010000096.1:0-14691 GCA_039180865.1 Pseudomonadota bacterium
TCCTTTGCTTTTGCAGCCCAGAGCTTGTCGGAGATCTCTGCTGGCGGGAAAATGCCGGGATTTGTCTTCACTTCCTCATCGATCAGCGGAAGTGCTTCCTTGTTGGCACTCGCATACCAAACGTAGTTGGTAATGTCGGCTGTGATTTGCGGGCGCATAACAAAATCGATGAATTTGTGGGCCGCTTCCGGATTTGGTGCATCGGCGGGGATTGCCATCAGATCAAACCATTGCAGGGCGCCCTCTTTCGGGATCGTGTATCCGATTTCGACACCGTTCTCGGCCTCTTCAGCGCGCGCCTGCGCTTGGAACACGTCGCCGGAGAACCCAACCGCGACACAGATATCGCCATTTGCAAGATCGTTGATGTATTGCGACGAGTGGAAATAGCGCACATGCGGACGCACGGCGTTCATTATGGCACCCGCCTTTTCGAGATCCGCCTTGTCATTCGAGTTCGGGTCAAGACCAATATAATTGAGAGCTGCCGGGATCATTTCAGTCGGAGCATCAAGGAAAGATATACCACAATCGGCGAGTTTTTCCGCAACCTCCGGCTTGAAAACCATATCCCAGGTATTTGCCTCGAAGTCTTCCCCGAGGCGCTCTTTCACCTTGGCTACATTGAAGCCAATCCCGGTTGTGCCCCACATGTAAATGACGGAATGCTTGTTGTCGGCATCATAGACCGCCGCATTCGCCATCAAAGCCGGATCCATGTTTGTCAGGTTGGAGAGCTTTGATTTGTCGAGGGGCTGATAGACGCCGGCGGCAACCTGACGCTGCAAGAATTCAGATGTCGGCACGACGAGATCGTAACCGGAATTACCTGCAAGGAGTTTGGCTTCCAGAACCTCATTGCTGTCATAGACGTCATACGTCACTTTGATGCCGGTCTCGGCAGTGAACTTTTCGATCGTGTCATCCGCGATGTAATCGGACCAGTTGTAAATCCGCAATTCTTCCGCGATTGCACCACTTGAAACAAAAACCGCAAGCGTTGCGCACAAAAGCTCTTTTTTCATTGACTAACTCCCCTTCTCGCCCATGGCGTCACAGTCAAACTAGATCCCCAGCCTGTCTCGCAGACCGTAATACCAGGACCCGATAGCCGAATACGTGGCCCCGAAAGTCCTGCCGCCTGGAAACGGAACCCAAGGCAGATTAGCAAAGACATCGAAACGGGCAATATCTCCGTTAATCGCATCAGCAACAATCTTGCCGAATAGATGCGAGCCCGTGACCCCATGGCCGGAATAGCCGTGGGCAAAGTAAGTGTGCGGTGCAAGACGCCCCATCTGCGGGATCCGCGTGAATGAAAGCGCGAAATTGCCGTTCCAGGCATAATCGATCGCGACGTCTTTTAGAGCCGGAAAGAGCGTCAGCATGTTGGGCCGAAGCTTGGCTATGACATCGCTGACATCGTGCCCGCCATAAACGGTTCCGCCACCGAACAGGAGGCGCCTGTCCGCCGAAAGCCGGAAGTAGTCGAGGATGTATCGGCAATCCTCCACGCATTTGTCTGTTGGAAGAAGCGCTTGCGCCTGGTCTTCCGACAAAGGTGCAGTCGCCATCATCTGGGTTGAAACGGGAAGAATACGCGGCACAAGGGAGGGTACAGTGCGGTCAAGATAGGCGTTCCCGCAAATCACCATGTGATCGCTTTCAATCCGTCCCTGCTTTGTCTTTGCAACCGGCCTCGCACTGGAATAATCCACGCTCGTCACACGCGACTGCTCGAAAACCCTGCCACCCAGCTCTTCCAAAGCCGCTGCCTCACCGAGTGCCAAATTTAAGGGGTGCATGTGCCCGCCGGAATGATCGATCAGCCCACCGACATAAGAATCCGTGCCAACATGGGCGCGTATTCCCTCGCGATCCAAGAGCTCAAGATCCCGGACACCATGTTTGCGCCAAAGCGCTTCCGTTTCTGCGAGTTCGTTCATCTGTTTGCCGGTGAACGCTGAAAAGACGTTACCGTCTTTGAGATCGCAGGCGATATTGTATTTTTCGACGCGCTCCCGGATCAAACGGTTTCCTTCCTGGAGGAGCCCCCCGAAAAAAGCCGCTATATCCTCGCCGTGGCGTTTCTCAATCGCCTGCAAACCGGCATTGAGACCGTTTACGATCTGGCCGCCATTACGACCCGACGCACCGAACCCGATCCGGTCCGACTCGATAAGCGCAACCTTGTATCCGACTTCCGCAAGCGCAATACCTGCAGAGAGGCCACTATACCCGCCACCAATAATAGTGACGTCCGCCCTCTCCTCCCCGATCAGAACAGGGCGATCCGGCGCCGCGTTCCGAGAAGCGGCGTAATAGCTTTCTGGATAAGCTCCGAAAGGATTTGGAGAAACACTCTCGACCGCGCTCACACAAGGGCTCCATAGGTGGACCGTTCAAGATCACTCACATGATCGGTGAAAAAGGAAAGCTCCTGCCGTTTTGCAGCGAGAAAAGATGAATGAAGGACCGGGTCGTAGAGCGGCCCGAGGGGTGTGCTGTCTGAAAAGGCTCGGATCGCTTCGTTCCAGGTATCAGGCAGGCGGTCAGCAGCGGAGGAGTAGGCGCTCCCTTCGACAGGATCGCCGGGATCGACTTTTCGATCCAGTCCAGCAAGAATTCCAAGCAAGACCGCACCAATTACAAGATAGGGATTGGCATCAGCGCCAGCCACCCGATGTTCGATGCGGATATTGGCACCAGCGGCATCGGCAATTCGGATCGCTGTCGTACGGTTCTCTAATCCCCAGCTTGCGCGTGTTGGCGCAAGCGAGTTCTCAAAAAAGCGTCGGTAGGAGTTAAAATGAGGAGCAAAGACGAGCATGGATTGCGGCAAAGCCCGAAGCAGGCCACCGACGGCATGGCGCAGCTTTGACGCCTCGTCTTCAAGTCCGCCCAGAAAGATATTCTCGCCGGCAGCGTTTTTCAGACCGACATGGGTGTGGAACCCGTTTCCGGGCTCACCGGCAAAGGGTTTTGCCATGAAGCAGGCTTCATATCCGTGAGCCCCGGCAGCGCGGCGAACGATGTATTTGAGGATCGCAAAATCGTCGGCCGCCCCCAAGATATCGTCGCTGTACCGCAAAACCACTTCGAACTGACCGCGCCCTCCTTCAGAGACACTCGCCTCAGCTTCAATACCGTTCAGCGAACAATCGCGTTCCACTTCACATAAGAAAGGCTCGAACCGCTCCAGTTCGACAATACCGAGCGTGTTCGATGCCGGGAATGTCGTGAACTGGTCTTTGCGTGACACCAGATAAAATTCGAGTTCCGTTCCGATCCCGGCTTGCAGTCCACGAGAGCGCAATTCACGCGCGATCCCTGAGAGGCTGCCACGCGGATCAAGCGGATGCGGTCTGCCATCATCATCAAGGCACCACATTGGAAAGAGCATGCTTTCCGCAGCCTCGCCGCGGCTGCTGACAACCGGCCCGCGCCCGGTTGATACAAAAGGTGCGTCAGGATCACCTGCATCAACGAAGATCGGGTTATCGAGTACATCTCGGCCCCAGATATCGACTGCAAGGATCGATAGCGGAAGCCGCATCGCTGTTTTCTCGAGCTTGGTTGCCTGGTGTGCGGGATAGCGCTTCCCGCGCCAGGTTCCATTAAGGTCGCAAACGGCCGGGTAGATAGCCTGCCCTTCCCGTAGACTCACGCCCTCAGCCGCGCGTTCAACCAACACGCTATCCCCTATTCTTACCCCCAAAAAGCCGATCCGGCTTTGTGCTCAAGAGGCGAGAATGATATGACGGCGCTGAATTTGTCAATCGATTGGATTCCCTCAGAATCATGGCGAAACGCACGGGCGATCAGGCCTTTATGAAAGAATCGGCATTCGGCACCGAACCCGAAATGACCTATGGTGGGGCCCTCAGTTTCCTGCGCCGGCGCTATAGCCGGGACTTTGAGGGTGCAGACATCGTCGTATCCGGCATTCCATTTGATAACGCCGTCACGAACCGCCCCGGATGCCGCCTCGGACCACGTGGTTTGCGCCAGGCATCAACCCAACTGGCCGAACTGAAGGCGTTTCCTTACGGCTTCGACCCGTTTGAGACTCTGACCGTTATCGATGCGGGAGATTGTTTCGTCGACCCGCATCATCCGGCGAGCATTGTCGAGACAATTGAAGAGCATATCGCGGGCATTTTGGGCTCAGGCGCCAAAGCCCTCACTCTTGGCGGCGATCATTTCATCACCTACCCCATCCTGAAGGCCTATGCTGCCCGTTTCGGCCCGACCGCACTTATCCAGTTCGATGCCCATTGTGATACATGGGATGATGCAGACAACGCGCTCGACCACGGCGTAATGTTCAGGCGTGCCGTGAACGAAGGGATCATCGATACCGACCATTCCATTCAGGTCGGCCTTAGGACCTACAATGATGCCGATCATGGCTTTGAGATCCTGACAAGCCCTTTTGTCCACCGCGAGGGCATCACGCGCACCCTTGAACATATTCACCAGCGCGTCGGCGACAGGCCATGTTACATAAGTTTTGACATCGACTGCCTCGATCCGGCCTTCGCACCGGGCACAGGAACACCGGTCACAGGTGGCCTTGCAAGCTGGCAGGCGCTTGAACTGATCCGCGGGCTCGGCTCCCTCGATCTCAAAGGCTTCGATATCGTCGAAGTCTCCCCGCCTTTTGACCATGCGGAAATCACGGCAATAGCGGGAGCGACACTCTGCTATGAATGGATCAACCTAATGGCCATGAACAAAGGCGCAACGTCCGCTCCGGTCGGACGGCTCTAGAGGCAGATAAACCGGCGAAAGATGGAAAATGGCAGAAAGAACGAACGATGACTGGCAAGCCCATTTGCCAGCCCCCCTTCTCGACTTTATTGCGGGAAGGAAGATTGACGAAGTCGAATGCGTTGTACCCGACTTTGCCGGTGTTGCTCGCGGCAAGGCAATTCCCGCGAAGAAATTCTCTTTAAAAGATCGCTCGTTTCTGCCGATTTCCATGTTCTATATAACGATCGCCGGAACCTATGCCGAACATGGCAGCGGCGATGAAGACTGGCTTACCGAGCGTGACATGGTTCTAAGACCAGATATGACAACGGCGACCGCTGTCCCTTGGGCAGATGAGCCGACCATGCAGGTTATCAATGATCTCGAAGACGTCGACGGGACGCCGATCAGTCTTGCACCCCGCAACGTGTTGAAAAGGGTCATTGCCGAGTATCGTGCGATGGGCCTTGAGCCGGTCGTCGCGCCTGAAATGGAGTTCTATCTCACAAGCCCAAATGTCGATCCGAATGATCCGATTGAGCCGCCGGTGGGCCGGACCGGTCGCCGGGGCATTGGCCGTCAGGCCTACTCAATCGCCGCCGTTGATGAATATGGGCCGGTGATCGACGACATTTATGAGTTCGCAGATGCCCAGGGGCTTGGAATCGACGCCATCACGCAAGAAGACGGAGCCGGTCAGATTGAAATCAACCTTCAACACGGCGATCCGTTGAGGCTTGCCGATCAGGTGTTCTATTTCAAAAGGTCGATCCGCGAGGCCGCGCTCCTGAATGGGTGCTTTGCGACCTTCATGGCAAAACCGATGAAGAATGAGCCTGGCAGCGCCATGCACATCCATCAAAGCGTCTTGAACAGCGTCACAAGGACCAACGCCTTTACGGACGAAAACGGCGAAGCGACTGAAATGTTTCACGCATTCATTGCGGGTCTTCAAACTTATCTGCCGCATGTGCTTTTGTTGATGGCGCCTTACGTGAATTCTTATCGGCGATTTGGCACCGATACGGCAGCGCCCGGTAATTTTGAGTGGGATACTGACAACCGCACCGCCGGCATCCGCATCCCGATTTCGGAAGGTTGGGCGCGGCGCGTTGAAAACCGGATATCAGGGATGGACGCTAATCCCTATCTCGCAATCGCTGGTAATCTTGCTGCCGGACTTCTCGGCATCAGAAACAAACTGAAGCCCAAGGAGCGCGTCGGCGGACCTACGTCCCAGGTTCCGCAAAGCGACAAGATCCTCATTCCACGCGCTATGACGACCGCTCTCAGTCTCTTCGAAGAAAACGAAGAATTGCGCGCACTCCTCGGCGAGGATTTCTGTCGGATTTATCAACGCCTGAAAGAGCATGAACTCAACGAGTTCTTGAGCGAAATCTCAGCCTGGGAACGCGAGCACCTTCTTCTTAACGTCTAGTGTTGAGGCAAGGGCTAACATATTTATGGATATTCTGACCCTCAATGACGAACCGGGCATCCATCCGCATGGCTCGTATTATGCGGCGACTGCAGGACCAATCCCGCATTACCCAAGTCTAGAGGGCGATATTGAAACCGACGTCTGCGTCATTGGAGCGGGCTATACCGGTCTTACCGCCGCACTCTCCCTCGCGGAAGCAGGAATTCCGGTTGTTGTCCTCGAAGCCAATCGCGTCGGTTGGGGGGCATCGGGTCGTAATGGTGGGCAGATACATCCGGGCCAGCGCCGCGAACAGGACGATCTAGAAGAAATCGTCGGAACCGAACGCGCGCGACGCCTCTGGAAGCTCTCAGAACGAGCACTCACTCTCGTGCAAGAGCTGATTTCCGACCACGCGATCGACTGCGATTACCGCCCTGGTCTCATACACGCAGCCTTGCGAGCTTCAGAAGCGAAAGAAACGCGCCATTACGCTGAGTATCTGAACGAGCAGTACGGCTTTACGGAATGCCGATACCTCGATCAGAACGAAATTCGCACCGAGATCGCCACCGACGCTTACAAAGGCGGGCTATTTCTGAACAATGGCGGGCACCTTCATCCGCTGAGATACGCGATTGGTCTCGCTCAAGCGGCGATCAACGCAGGTACCACCCTTTATGAAAAAAGCCGCGTTTCGGACATCCAATATGGTGGTGAGAAACACATCCAAACAAAACATGGAAGTGTGCGAGCGAAAACCGTAATCCTTGCACTCAATGGGTATCATGGGGATCTGGTAGCCTCGCTCACCCGCCATGTCATGCCGATCAACAATTTCATCATAGCGACTGAGCCACTTGGTGAAGAGCGCGCCCGAGCGCTGATACCGCGAAATGCCGCGGTTTCAGACAGCAATTTCGTCGTCAATTATTATCGCCTATCTGCCGATCACCGCATGATTTTCGGCGGAGGCGAAAACTACCGGTACCGGTTCCCAAACAACCTCTCCGCTATTGCGCGCAACAGAATGCTGGCGCTTTTCCCCGATCTGCAAGACGCGAGAGTGGATTACGCCTGGGGAGGAACACTCGGGATCACAAGGCATCGGCTACCTTACGTGGAGCAGATAAAGGACGGGGTGCTGACTGCCGGTGGGTTTTCCGGCCACGGCGTTGCCCTCGCAACTCTGAGCGGACGGATATTGGCCGATGCGGTCCTCGGAAACGATGAGGATTTTCTCGACATAATGGCAATTCCCGCCCAGCCTTTTCCAGGCGGTACTTTGCTTCGCTGGCCCCTTCTCGTGCTCGCCATGGCGGCGGCCAGTCTTCGCGATAGGTTTAGTTGAGAGAAAAAGATGGCCGCTGGAACACCTGACGCCGGGAGGAGGAGGAGGAGGAGGCGCCAGAGTTCCAAGCGGCTTGCCAAAACTTCTATACGAAGTGAGCTGACGGTATTTATGTAAGCAACCCACATGCCAACATGAACAAAAAATTTATAAAGCACTGATTTATAAAAATTTTTTGAGATTCCAACTGAAGTCAGACATATCACACGCCCTTAGATGTCCGTTGAGATGGCGAGTCTGCTCCAAATTTGTGCGATTGCTTGCGTACGAATTAATCAAAATCGCGGCAATGACGTCTCTGTGAGATATGTTTCGCCACGCCGTAGAAGCACTATCTCCAGACTACGTCAGCAAAATAAACGCCAAGAACATGAGGCGCGTATCAGGCGTCTGAATTGAGGATCGTACGTTTCGCCACTGTTCCCCCATTGATTTTACAGCGATACTGGCGGTGAATCATCTAACTGCACGTCAAGAAAAAACCGTCGTACTTGACGTTGTTTGGAAGCGCTGGCACCAAACCTGCAATGAATTTGGACAAAAAGCTTGAATAAGAAGCTTGAACAAACGGCGAATGATTGAGGGGAGTCAATCATGCTGAAGCGAGCCTTGAAGATCGGTGGCGGTTTGATCCTTGCGATCCTGTTGCTGCTCATAATTGTTCCCTTCCTTGTACCGACGGAGACTATCAAGCGGCAGATCGAGCAAGCTGTCTTGGAAAACTCCGGCTGGACTGTCCGCTTGCGGGGCGATGTTGGCTTGCAATTCATCCCATCGCTTGGCATCTCCGCTGAAATCGTCGATGCAGCGCCGCCCAATCATCAACCAATCTTTGCGACCCGCCGTGCATTCGTCTCAGTCAGTCTGCTTGCGCTTCTCACGGGTAAAGTTTCAATCAGCGAACTTTCTCTTCACAGGCCGGAACTCAATCTGCGTCTTGATGAAAGCGGTCAACCCGTCTGGCTCGAGACACAGACCGCGCAAACAGCTGAGTCCTCCTCCGGCGAAGAAGAACTCGATCTGGAAGCCCTCTCACGATCCTTTGCCATCAATTACATCTCCATTACGGATGGGCGATTTGCTCTATTTCAACCGGAAGCAAACACCAATGTCTTCGAAGGGTTCAATCTTGAAGCACGGCTTGACGGTCTCGTCGGACCGGCCAGGGTCACGGTTTCGGGTGACTTGAACGGAAACCCGGCCAACATTGAAGTTTCGCTTGGATCCGTCGAAGCGCTTCTGAAAAAGACAAGCACGCCTGTCAGCGTCACTGCGGACCATCTTTCGGCCGAACTCTCTTTTTCAGGAAACGTCACTGGCGGCGAAAACCAGGGTGTTGAAGGGGAGCTGTCAGCCCGGGTTGAACGGCTTTCTGATTTTGCGCCGGGAACCCTGCGTTCGATACCAGTGTCACTGGCGGGTACAGTTGTCGCGAACCAGGAAAACGTCCGTGTCGCTGTCCCTGAAGGCAATCTCCATGACGCGACTATTCAGGCGGATGCTTCAATCGCCTTAGCCGGAGAAAAACCGGTATTCGATGCAACGATCGCGATTGGGGCGGTTGACCTTGATGCAATCGTTGGGTCCGAGCCTGGGAGTAATGGCAACAGCCCGGCACCGACTGCCCCGGGCACCACGAATGACAACCAGGCATCGGCTGATGATAATCCTCTCGACGTTCTTAAGACGATAGATGGCAATCTTGCTTTCACAGTCCAACGGTTTGCGGCAGGCGGTCACACAATCAGCGACTTGAAAGGTGCCCTTGTTGTAAGAGACGGGGTCGCCGAGATTGGCATAAACGAAGTTCAAACCGCCGGCGGTCAGGCAGCGGCCGCGATTACGGCTAACGCGAACGACGCCATACCATCCATCTTCGGCACAATCAGAGCGGATGGATTGTCGGTTCCAATCCTACTAGCACTCGCAGGACAGCCCAACACGGCACCACGCGCCGATGGTCTGATCGGAGCCAATCTCGTTTTCGGATTTCGCGGGACAGCCGCGGACGAAGTCGCCGCTACGATCAATGCGCGTGGAACACTGTCACTGGCACAGGGCCGTCTGGACAATCTTGGGCTTTCTGGCGTTGTTGGGGACGAAGCCGCTGACCGTGTCAACGATCTCGCGCTGACGGTTTCAATCGACGGTCTGGAAAATCCTTTAAGCTTGCAAGGCCAGGCCGGATGGCGCGGCGAGACGGTTCGTATAGAGGCCCAAAGCGAAGCCAACAAATTGATCGCGGGAGAAACTGCCACGACGACGGTACGGCTATCGTCATCGAAAATCGCGCTTGGCTATGAAGGACCAATGTCAACGGCCGGTCCGAGAGGCGGGCGTTTCTTTGCAAACGGCAGATCCTTGAGGCAAGCAGCGAGTTGGTTCGGGCAGACACTACCGGATGGGCCGGGTTATGGCCCCTTCGACGTCTCCTCCCGGATAAAACTCTCTACCAATCGCATCGACCTTGAATCTCTCAACCTCTCCATAGATGACATCAAAGGCACGGGCGTGGTTGCCATGACCACGGATGCTGTCCCACGGGTCGAAGCTGCGTTGACTTTCGAGCGTCTCAATCTCGATCCGTATCTCGGCGCTACTGGAGAAAGCGGATCGGGAGGCAATTCTGCGGCAGATGCCGGCTGGAGCGACGAGCCAATTGATTTCTCCTTCACGCGCACAGTCGATCTGACACTCGATGCTCAGGTTCAAAGCCTCGTCATAAGTGGCATAACCACCGGACCGCTTGCACTCAAAACCAGCGTCAGAAATGGGGTCATGCAGTCAGATCTTACCGAGATGGCGCTTTATGGCGGAAGCGGCACGGCCTCGGTGACAGTCAACGCGACCAGTGCGGTCCCAGTCATTCAAACCCGGATCAATCTGGCGAATGTCGATGCCTATCCTTTCCTTCGAGACGGCGCCGCATTCGAGCGGATCGAAGGAAGGCTCGCTTTTGATACTGATCTCACAACAACCGGACAGTCCCAGCGGGCTATGATCTCCGCGCTCAACGGTGACATGCGCTTCGCATTTTCAGACGGTGCGCTCCGCGGCATCAACATAGCCCGCATGATGCGCCAATTGACCAGCAATATCCTGAGCGGTTGGAGCCCTTCCGATAATGAAAAAACCGACTTCAGCGAGTTATCCGCGAGTTTCCAGATTACAAACGGTATCGCTGACAATCAGGATCTGATCTTACTTGGGCCATTGGTCAGGGTAACGGGCGGCGGAACGGTCAACCTGCCGCCGCAGACGCTTTCTTACCGTGTTGAGCCCAAACTCGTCGCGAGCCTCCAAGGTCAGGGCGGCAATCGTGATCTCGCGGGATTCGGCGTACCAATCATTGTCGACGGGCCCTGGGCGAACCCGAGAATCTACCCCGATATTCAAGGCATTCTGCAAAACCCAGAAGCGGGCTTGCGGCAGTTACGGGCACTCGGCGGTGGGATTTCCCGCCTTGGCGAGGGTGGCGCCGCGGACATTGTCGGATCGTTAACAAACGGCAATCCCGCGGGAGCCGCCCTGGATGCGTTGTCCGGGATTGCCGGTGGCAATAATTCAAATGACGGCGCGACCCCCCTTCCAACCAACCGCCGCGATCTCACCAACGCGGCAATTGGCGCGGTCGGAGGGCTGCTATCGGGCAATCGCAACCAAACGCCTGAAACTCCGGCTCCTGCCACCGCTGCGCTACCGGTTAACTCGACTGGCCTTCCCGTACCACGCGCCAAGCCGGGGCAAACCAGCATCACAGCGGAACCCTCGAACACCCGACCCGCTAACCCGCTTGAGCGGATTTTGGAGAACACCGATACGACGGATCCACGCGAACTCCTCAACCAGGGACTGGGCGGTCTCCTGAATCGGGCAAACTGATTGTGACCGTCGCCGTTATCGGTGCCGGGATAGTTGGCATCTCGACTGCACTTCATCTGAAGCGGGGTGGTGCCAACGTCGTCCTGATTGATCGCGAAGGACCTGCAGCAGGCGCCTCCTATGGGAATGCCGGGCTTCTTGCCTCTTCCTTCGTTATCCCGACAAATGGCCCGACGTTATGGCGAGACATGCCCGGATATCTGTTGCGACGCGATAGCCCGCTCTTCGTTGATCCTACCCACATTTTAAAGGCGCTGCCCTGGATTTTCGGGGTGATGCGCCGTGCCAATCGGAAGGATGCCCGAACCGCCGCCCATGCCATGGCGCCACTCATCGCCAATTCCCCGGACGAGCATTTAAGGCTCGCCAAAGATACGCCAGCAGAACGTTTCATTGTGCATGAAGACATGGTCGGTCTCTACGCCTCAAAGCACGCCTACGAGAAAGAGGCCTTCGCCTGGAAGACGCGGGAAGAGCTCGATCTCCCGCACCAGTTGATCGACATCGAGGCCCTGAGGGAACAAGACCCGTTCTTTGCGCAAGTCGAGGGGTTCCCGATCATTTATCCCAACCATGGGCATATCAAGAAACCGGGCGCATACGTTCAGGCACTGTCTGAACACTTTCAAACGCTCGGTGGACAGGTCGTGAAAGCCGAGGTTTCCGGGTTCGCGACAGAAAACGGCAAGATTCGTGCGGTCAAAACGGATCAGGATGACATCCCCTGCGAAACCGTTGTCCTTGCTGCGGGAGCCTGGTCCAAAGATTTGATGAAGGCGCTCGGTATCGATGTTCCGCTCATCGGAGAGAGGGGGTATCACCTCGAATTCGTGAACCCGTCGATCATGCCGAAAACGGCCGTCATGATGACGAAAGGAAAGTTCGGGGTCGCACCGATGGAAGATCGGCTTCGCTGTGCCGGTCTCGTTGAGATTGCAGCCCTTGATGCATCGCCAAACCCACGGATTTTCCGACACCTTGAAAAAACGGTGCGGGGGACGTTCCCGAAGCTGACATTCGAGCGGATCGAACGCTGGGTGGGCCCGCGTCCAACGATTAGTGATTACCTGCCCGCAATCGGCGCCATAAAAACCGTCAGTAACGGCTATGCAGCATTCGGGCATCAGCATTTGGGGCTGACCGCGGGACCGCGCACGGGACGGATCCTTGCTGATATGATCCTCGGTTCACCGGATAATTACGATTGGAGCGCGTTCGATCCAAACCGGTTCAAACGCGCTCCCATGTAAGATGTGCCGCTCCGAGTTGCAGGTCGCTAAACCTGCCGGAAATCAATTCCCAACCGAAGGATCGTCGTAAAGCGGTTCTGCGTCAGCGATGTCCGCCTCCGGTGTCGGCGCCATCCATTTGCGGGTCTTCTCAGCTGAGAAGATTGCCATCTCTGCAAACCGTTTGTTTTTTCCGCTCTGACTTGCCGCGGCACTTAACGCGTAGCTCGCAACATTCATAAGGAGCACTGCCGCGATAGGCGAACCAAA
This sequence comes from Pseudomonadota bacterium, assembly GCA_039180865.1. GTDB lineage: Bacteria > Pseudomonadota > Alphaproteobacteria > Rhizobiales > JACESI01 > JBCDCU01. Next base: position 12,908 of record JBCDCZ010000096.1, read on the forward strand.
ATAGACCGTTTGTCCCTGCGGCTTATACCGAACCCTGTGCATTGGGCGTTTCGCAATTTCGGAATTAGTGGCCACGTCGATGAGACGGAAATCCACTGACATAGTGTTAGTGCCTTGTGCAGGCGCAATATATGCTTCTGCCAGATTGATCTCGGCACGAACTTTACGTTTGCCTTTCATCGTTTCGCCAAGCGTACCCATAAACGCGGCTTCAAGCGGGACTTCGATCATGTTGCGCCGCAATTCCGCTTCCGACATTTTCACGGCCTCGTCACTGTTTTCGGCTTTCCGGGCGATTTTTAAATCACCTTCAGCCGTTTTCTCCATGACGCGCCAGTCTGGTTTGACCGGCTTTCCTTCAGCGATCAGCTCCCGTTTCTTTTGATAGCGTGTCCATCTGATAAGATCATCGTCTTCTACATTGACTTTCACATCGGTGAGCGCGAAGGACCTCGCCTCTTCCAATGTCAATGGATAGACTTTCGCAGTACCAGTTGTTTGGCAGGCGGCAAGCGATCCCGCCATGACAAGCAGAACCGTACCTTTAATAATTTTCATGACATTCACCCCAAGAACCCCAGTAATTCAACAACGAATACATAAGAATTTATATTTCAAGATTTGAATAATATTTTCACGATGAAAAATTGGAGAAAATATTTCTACAAAACCTTAGAAAATTTTGCCCCGCGAAAAACACTAAAGTATTCAGAGGAGCGTCAAACGCTTACATATTTGTCAGATGAATCCGTATAAGACCCAGAGTCATCACGCAATCGTGAGCATCGCGTGATCAGCAAACACAGCCGCCAGTGTTGCCCTTTTGAGACAAATTGGTTCCAAATTAACGAATTTTCAGATGACACACCTCGGAAAAATACCTTCGGGGACACCAACGATCATATGAATCGACGCAGCCAACACCGAGAACGCCTGGCGTGCAGTACAAAAATTCAACCCTGTTATCGTTTGAGCGAGAATTCCAATCCGGCTTTCACAGCAGGCCATTCATGAGCCAAGATCGAATAAACCGCAGTGTCCCTGAGTGAGCCGTCCGGCATAAACATGTGCGAACGCAGCACGCCGTCGAGCTTTGCACCAAGCCTCTCGATCGCAGCACGGCTTTGACGGTTCATGAAATGGGTCCTGAACTCAACAGCGATACAATCAAGTGTTTCAAAAGCATGGGACAGAAGGAGAAGTTTGCACTCCGTATTGAGACCGCTTCGCTGAACGGCTGGTCTGTACCAGGTGTGGCCAATCTCGAGCCTGCGGTGGGCGGCCACGATATTCATGTAAGTGGTCATGCCAACCGCTTTGCCGGATTCCTTTTGAACGATCGAAAAAGGAAGCATGGTTTGTTGAGCCATCAGGCCTAACCGGCGCTCGATTTCGTCAGCCATGGCATCCGGATGAGGAACAGGCGTGTACCACAGCTTATGGAGTTCACCATCGGCCGATGCTTCTTTCAGATCCGCTAGATGCGCCTGACTTGTAACCTCAAGCCTCACTAAGCTCCCCTCAAGTGTAACGGGTTCCGGCCACATCATGGCTCTCCAAAAAAGGGCTAATCTCTGACTTTTGATCACTTATGACATGAATCTTTACGATAGGTCGGACGGTATTATTCCCACTCAATCGTCCCCGGCGGTTTCGACGTGACATCATAGACGACTCTGTTCACACCGCGCACTTCATTGATAATCCGGGTCGCTGCACGGCCGAGGAAACCCATGTCAAACGGATAAAAGTCCGCGGTCATCCCATCGACAGAGGTCACAGCA
>JBCDCZ010000097.1:0-14679 GCA_039180865.1 Pseudomonadota bacterium
GTCTGCGAAACGCTGAAGCCGGACGCATTGCTTGCGTCCAACACATCGTCAATTTCGATTACCCGACTTGCCTCCGCGACCGACCGTCCCGAGCAATTCATCGGGATCCACTTCATGAATCCGGTGCCGGTCATGAAGCTCGTCGAGATCATTCGCGGAATTGCGACGAGTGACGAAACATTCGAAACGGGCCAGGAATTCGTAAAAGCGCTTGGGAAGACCATTGCCGTCTCAGAGGACTTCCCTGCCTTTATCGTCAATCGCGTCCTGATGCCAATGATCAATGAGGCGATTTATACGCTCTATGAGGGTGTCGGCACGATTGAAGCCATCGATACGGCAATGAAGCTTGGCACGAACCATCCGATGGGGCCGCTGGAACTCGCCGACTTTATTGGTCTTGATACATGCCTTGCGATTATGCAGGTGCTTCATGACGGGCTTGCTGACAGCAAATATCGTCCTTGCCCGTTGCTGGTAAAATATGTCGAGGCCGGATGGCTTGGCCGAAAGACCGGTCGAGGTTTCTACGACTACAGTGGTGAGTATCCCGTTCCGACCCGATAGACAAAACGAGTTTTCTGATTGATCGCCAGCGCGCGCGAAGTTCAGTTGAACCTATTTCCGGCTTTCAGAAATTCAACGACGTCAGAAGGGGTCGGATAGCTCTCGTAAGAAGACGAACCGTTCGCTCCCTCGTTTAGAGGATCGGCAGGAACGAAATCGTGTTCTACTCTGTCGAGAAAGAGGTCTGCACCCAAAGTGAAAGCTTCCTCATTGTTTGCGCGAAGCGACCGTGATTGCGGCTCGAAGCTCGCTATACCGATCGCGTTTCCCGTGTCGATCCCCGCATCAATTTGGTGAAGCGTGACACCGACCCTTTCATCGCGGTCGCGAAGCGCACAGAACATCGGATCAAGCCCTTTGCGGCGCGGCAGAAGCCCGGGATGTAAATTAAAGAGCTTCTTTGAAAAGCGGGTGAGCGCCGGCTCTTTGAAAATCTGATTAAAGTGCGCGCTTAAGAGGATATCGGGTGAGAGCGCGTTGATCGTGTCCAAAGAAGCTGGATCATTGATGTTCTCGGTCTTGAGGAGCGGCACGTTAAGGCGTTCCGACCAGTGCGATAGGGACGCTATAGATTTTCCTGAAAACCGTGCGGCCAAGGGATCGGTCACTGATGCCAAATATAGAGCATAGGAGAGGCCGCTCTTTCGAAGAAGGGAGAGCTTCGAGGCAAGGTGAAATTCTCCCTGCTTCAGAATTCTTGTTGAGGCGACGATACCGACAATCTCCACGAGATTGCTCTTTTCCAGAACACTCAGGACACAATCGGAATAAAGGCTCTCATAGGTACAGAGGATGAGCCGTTTTGCGCCTGATCGGTCAGCCATCGGGCCTGTTAACCTGGAAAGCCCGGAATGGCGAGCGGGTTATCGGCCAGGGCGGCCCGATCAGGCGCGTCGATTTCAGGGACATTGGCAAATCCGTTGTAGAGCCGGCGCAAAAACTCGTTCGACAGACCGTCTGCGATGACGACAATCCTTGTTTCCGGTCTTCCATCCGGCCAACCAGAAAGCCTGACCGGTTCGTGCATGACCGATTGGACGAGATGGATCAGCATGGGTTCCTCGGGGTGCTCTTTGATTTTGATCAGGCCCTTGACCCGCAGGAGTTTTTCGCCGTGCGCAGAACGCAGAAGTTCGAGAAACGCCGTAAAGGCGCCGAAACTGACCGGTACATCAGAAGCGAATGCGTAGGATTGGATCGCGCTATCCTGATGCGCGACATCGCCAGAAGCGTGGCTGTGTTGCGCTTGCGCGACCGCCGCGACCGGCCCTTCGGGTCCGTGTTCGGGCTCGTGTTTGGGGCCGGGGGGGCTGACAAGCCAGATTGGGAGATCATTGTTTCCCCCTGGGCCGGCCATGATCAATCCAACCAGGTGCATCGGGTCAAAAGCCTGTTCTTCATTGGCCAGCATGATCTCCACACGGGAATTCAAACCACTCAATGCGGTTATAAGTCCTGACGGAATCGCATCGTCGATGAGATCCGTTTTGGTGATAAGAATGCGATCGGAAACAATTACTTGCCTGACAGCTTCGGGGTAATCCCGTAAAGCGTTCTGACCTGAGACCGCGTCAACCATTGTTGTGACCGGGCCGAGGCGAAGGCGGTTGCCGAGTGCCGGGTGGGCCATCACGGCCTTCATCACGGGTATCGGATCAGCGAGCCCTGTGGTTTCTATAATGATTGCTGAAAGGCTTCGGTCAGCGCGATCGGCGTGGGCGACGATTTTGGTGAGCGTTTCAACCAGTTCGCCGCGCAAGGAGCAGCACAGGCATCCGGAGGAAAGTTCGATGATCGCATCAGCACTTTCTTCAACGAGGATATGATCAAGGGCAATGTCCCCGAATTCATTGATGATAACCGCAGCGTCACTCAGAGCTGGCTCTTTCAACATGCGGTTTAAAAAGCTGGTCTTTCCCGCACCCAGAAACCCGGTGAGGATTGCAACAGGTATCTGTGTGTCACTCATTTTTATATCTAACGCAATGGATTGGGCCGAGGGCGATAGAGCCCGCTTTGGGAAGGGCTAAGCCATGCTTCGCGTTGTGTGAAGTTTACGCGCGGATCTGAGGTCGTGTTGGCGGGCTCATTTGCGAGACCACCTTTCAGCCTCTCGGCTGCCTGGGCACGGGCGAGGGCTTTTTCGTGAAGGCTTGGCGAATTGGCAGCTGGTTCGCTCGGGACGGGGGCGAATGCGCTAGCTGTCGCCGAAGCTGGAATCAACGGCTTAGGATCGACAATGGTCGCGAGCACTCCGGCGGCGGGCCGTTCGCGCGGTATCGGCAAACGGGCGACAAGGCGCGTTTTGGCATTCTTGTCGAGACGGATTGCAAGGTCGGTGGGGCGGGGACCTTGGTATGGACCTGCATAGACGGGCACGATGTCGCGTGCGATGCGTGGCTGAAGGATGTGGGACCTGAACGAACGCCGTCCCGGTGTGGTGACCAATGCACCTTGCGGGTGATTACGATCTCCAAGATCGCGTCCAAAATCCTTGCGTTGCGGCGAGGTGTGGCGGCTTTTGCCGAACAATTTCCGTCCCGGTTTCGGTGCGGGGACAACAATCTGGAATTTGCGGATTTTCTGCGGGCTCTGACAGACGAGCGGGCGCAAATCAACCGGCGTCTCGCGTGTCGGACGCGGATTGAACGCGCGGAGTGGAGTACCGAAACCACGGCCCTTCTCGCCCGTAAAGGCGCGTTCCAGCAAGTAAGCTGCCTGTTCTGCACGATCAATCGATGAGCGTTCGCCAAGCACAACGGCAACATAGGTTTTGCCGCGCCGCTTGGCGCTTGCCACGAGGGTGAGGCCGGATGAACATGTATATCCGGTCTTCATGCCGTTTGCGCCGCGATAGTGCTCAAGCAGAAGATTGTGCGATCGCAGATTGGCCTTTCCGAACTTGATGGCGGCCAAGCCAAACAAAGGCTCCAATTCGGGAAATTCACGATGAAGGGCAAGGCTAAGGACTGCCATGTCGCGGGCCGTCACGCGTTGAGCCCGTGCGGGAAGTCCATGCGGATTGACGAAATTGGAAGATGTCATGCCGATTTCACGGGCGGTTCGGTTCATCTCCGCGACAAAGGCGTCTTCGGATCCGGAGACCTTCTCGGCCAAAGCAACCGCCATATCGTTCGCCGACTTGACCATCAGCATTTTGATTGCGTTATCGATGGTAACAAGTGTGCCGGGTTTGAAACCCATTTTGCTCGGCGATGTGCGGGACGCATATTTCGAAACAGTAAGCGTCTCATGGATGCTAATCCGGCCTTCGCGAACAGCTCTCACCGTCACATAGAGCGTCATCAACTTGGTAATCGAGGCCGGATACCAGGGGTCACTGGCCCGCTCTGAATTGATAACCTGGCCGCTCTCGACATCGACCACGATATATGGGCCAGCGAACGCCGCCGAGGCCATTGCAAAATAGATTTTCAGCTTGAGGCACAAGATTGTGGCCACAGCGGCAATCATTTTTAGCAATGAATGCATCAAACTCTCCCGGTAAGCGGTCGTTTAGAGTTTCAGAATATGATTGGCCCGAATGCGGTCTTTGGATGGACGAGGGCGTAACAAGAAGCCGGACGTGCCGCAACCCCTCGGCGTTGACGGATATGGCTCTTACCCCCGCTGTTTCATCCAACTGCCCTATCAGATTATCTGAATTGCGATTGGACCACCACGCCCGATGACCACAGATTGGCAAAATGCGATCACAATGCGGTCAATGGTTCTTCGGACGCTGCTCTCCGCCTTTTTCATCGTCTGTCTTACGGTTCACGCTTATAGCGAAGCGTCCTATCGCATGATGACTGGATTGCGGGCCGGTGCGTTTTATCCGGTGGGCATTGCCCTTCAGACTCTGCTTGAGCTGAAACAAACTGGGGAAGATGACATCCTCCTCGATGTTCTTCCATCGACGGGCGCCCGCAATAACATCGAATCCCTCCTTAATGGACAGGCAGATATCGTTTTTGCCGACGCCGGGACAATCGCAGACGCTTTGATGCAACGCGGACCGTTTAAGGATCTGCAGGGTGCGAAGCGTTTACGTGTCCTTATGCCGTTATGGCCGGATGTTGGCCATTTCGTCATTCGGTCGCGGGACAGGGCGACTTCCACGATGTCCGATTTTCGCGAACTCTTTGGTGCAACGGTCTCGCTCGGTGCGCATAGTGCGGGGAGTTATCGGGCAGCGGCAGAAACATTCATCAGGAACGGAATCTACTACGACCGCCTCTTCAATGTTCCTGATCTTGATGACGCACAAACCGTGTCGGCCTTTCTGGCAGACCGCGTCAATGCTTTCGTGATGTTCCGCAATGAAGGGAATCTTCCTGTGGAACTTGCGCTGAAACACCCGAGCATTCAGGCGCAATTGGTGAGCATCAGCGACGTCCAACTCGAAAAGATGCTGACCCAGGAGCTGCCGGTTTGGCAGCGCCACGTCATCGATGCGGAGACCTATTCCAATCAACCGAACCGGATCGAGACCGTTTCGCAGATGAATTATCTCGTTGTGCGCGACGATTTCGATGTACTCGATGCCTTCAAGATCGCACGGATGTTTTTTGAAAATATAAGCTTCCTTGAGGCGCTCCATCCGTCGGTTCGAAAGATCGAGCCCGCGCGTTTTCGAGAAACGGTCATCTTTCCAATGCATCCCGGCGCAGAACGTTACTTCGTTGAAACACGCGAATGCAGCTTACCGTTCTGTCTCTTCAATTGAGAACAGCAATCGACGGATTTGCCTGGAGCGCGGGCAATCACCCGGTCAGGTCTTACGCATTCTTCCGTAGCTGAAATTCACCCCACTATTCTTGTCTGAGGCTCGGTTCTGTGGGCGAAATGCGGTCTTAGAGGGGAATGATTTCAAAATTCGGAGGTTTCGAAAGATCATGTACCGCGTTTGCACCGTTGAATGGGTCGAAGAGAGACGGTTCAGCAGCTGTAACTCCTCAACGAATCGCTTTCCGGAACCGTCTAAGCATTCCGCCGGAACCTTTGGTTCATCACTTATTTTCAAGCAAACATAGGGTAGTACATTGTCGACCGTTAAACTGATTTCCTATGAGGAGGCGGACGCGCGCGTGCGCGCCGTATACGATGATATCCGTGAGATCCGAGGAACGGATTTCATCAATAATTTCTGGCTTGCGCTTGCCAATGATCCGGCCAATCTCGAACGCGTCTGGTCGGAAATCAAGCTCGTCATGATGACGCCAGGTGAGCTCGATCCTTTGACAAAAGAACTGATCTATATCGCAGTCTCGGTTGCCAATTCCTGCTCCTACTGCGCGCATTCTCACACCGCCGCTGCCCGTGCAAAGGGGATGAGTGACGGGCAATACGGCGAACTTCTGTCAGTTATTGCGCTCGCTGGCAAAACGAACAGTCTTGCCAACGCGATGCAGGTACCTGTCGATGACGCTTTCCAGGTTACGTGAACCGTCTACGGTTGTTCAATCATCTGCGATGACAGGTGTATGATCACGCAAAGACTTCACGCATCCGTCAGGTTCGTCTGGCCCTCTTTGTGCTAAAGAGTCGATTGACATGAATGGTCATGGCTGCCAAAGCAGCCGGGGTTCTGGTAATATCCCGGTAAGATTGCCCTGAAATAATGCGCTGGGGGCGTCTAGACCGAGGAAGTGGGACAAAGCGTGAAAGATCGCATTCAATCATCTGTCCGGCGGGTAAAAAGACGCGCGCTCAGATCAGTAGCGACCGTTTGCCTCTTGGGCGGACTGACAGTTCTTGCAGGATGCTACGGTGGTGACTTTGACGTTGCCAACGCACCGCTCCCAGGTGATGTCATTAAAACGATGGATAAACTCGGGGTCACAGCCTATGACCCGATTTTTATTCGTGTCTTCAAGAAAGAAGCCGAACTTGAAGTCTGGAAACGTCAGTCGTCGGGTGAGATGGCGCTCCTCAAGACATATGAGATCTGTGCCTGGTCTGGCGAACTCGGCCCCAAATTCAAAGAAGGCGACCGCCAGGCGCCGGAGGGATTTTATAGCGTAACGCCGGGTCTTATGAACCCAAATTCATCCTTCCATCTGGCGTTCAACCTGGGTTTTCCCAATGCTTTCGACCGGTCGCACGACCGGACGGGCTCTTTCCTGATGGTCCATGGCGCATGTTCCTCGGCTGGCTGTTATTCGATGGAAAACGATCAGATGGAGGAGATCTATGCGCTCGCGCGTGATGCCTTCACCGGTGGACAACAGGCGTTTCAGGTTCATGCCTTTCCTTTCCGCATGACACCGGAAAACATGGCTCTCTTTTCAGCCGACGACCATATGCCGTTCTGGCGTAACCTAAAGGAGGGTTACGAGCACTTTGAACTGACGCGTATGGAGCCGATCGTCCACGCCTGCGGACGACGCTACGTTTTCAATGCGACAGCAAAGGATGATGAAACGTTCGAAGCGGATAAGCCCTGCCCGGACTATGAAGTCACGCCAGCGTTAAAGCGGGTTGTTGATGCCAAGATACTGGGAGACCGGGCTCGCGAAAGGGCGATTACCAAGTCCTGGACAACACCTGAAGAGCGCCGATATCGCGAATTGACGACCCGTCTCAAGATTGAAAAAGAACGCGTTCAGCGTTTTGCGGATCGGGGCCTTGGGTTTAGCTCGCACCAAAAGCGGCGTGTCGTCGATATCGAACGTCAACTTGCCGATCTCGGCTTCGTTGAACAACCGGTTGTGGCAAACATTCCAAGCCCAAGACCACGTCCTTTACCGGGAAGTACGGCCAGCGGATCGGACGGTTTTTCACCGGCAGCTTTCGTTTCTTCCTTCTGGCGGAATTGATCGATAGCGATCGGTTTAAAGACGGGCCGGATCCAAGATTTTCACGTAATCTTCCGCAAAAGCGCAATCAATTGTCTGCGCTCAGATGCGTCTAGCCCGCCATAGGTTTCTTCCGTGACGGCGTGAGCCCGGGTTAGGGACGCTTCCGCGATCTCTTCGCCCTTGTCGGTAAGGCTGACAAGCTGAAGCCGACCGTCGCCGACAGCCTTTCTTGTTTGAACGAGACCGCGTTCCCGCAACCGATCGACCACGCCTTTGATCGTCGCTGAATCCATGGCGGTATGTCGGCCAAGTTCGTTTTGCGAGAGTTCGCCGTGTTCAAGGAGTTTCGCAAGCGCCGCAAAGCGCGTGGGCGTAAGGTCTTGGGGCATGCGCCCCGCGAATATTCCAGTATGGCGCTGGTTCGCTTTACGCAGGATAAAGCCGATCTGATCATCCAGCCGATAATATGTGTCTTCCTGTAATGCCAATTTGCCCCCCGTAATCTAAGGCCAATAAACAGCCTTGCTCGTCACCGGCTCAGTGCTCTTCCGTTTGTGTGCAAACGGTCTTGGTGCGCTACGATGGCAGCTTACTAAACTTTCGTCTAATGTAACAGGTGCAGACCTGTCAAATCAAACTGCCAGAATCTGTCCATCGATCATGACCGTATCGTTGTAGAAATTGCTTCTGCCTCCGGGAAAGGCTCAGAGAAGGATCTGGTTCCTTCCGGTGCACCGCGGACGGTCGAATTGCAATCGCAAAGCGCCTCCGGCAGTGCATTTGCCGCATTTGGAATAGCGTTTATCCGCCGCAAACCGGTAGCCTTCCTGAAGATCAGGGAGGATGAATGAGCTACGAGAAACCTGCGCACTGGAAGCACCAGGATAATAAGCTTTTCTTCCATCAGGTGGGGTTCACATGCCCGCCGAAGGATTTCGATGCTGCCCCTTCCGATTTTCTAAGAATGGCGCCGGAAACGGTGGGGGTTCATGGTCGTATGCTCCATTTGTCTGACTACGCGCACGAACTTTCCCAGCGCAAAGCGAATTTCGCGCTCTTAGAAGAGTTCGTCGAATGCATGGCGAACAATGGTGCGGATGTTTGCGGGCAGGTTGGCTCGAACTGGGTTCACGCAAGCGGACTTGGAGTTGAGGGGATCCGAGACTATTGCGACCGTCTTTCCGAGACTTATGAAACACCCTTTCACATGGCAGGTTACGCCATGGTCGAAGCGCTCCGAGCTCTCAATGTTGAAAAGGTTGCGCTCAACGCAGTCTATCACTGGCCCGCATGGTGGCAGGGAACGGTTGGTTTTTTGAAAGAGGCAGGTTTCGATGTGATCTGGGCCGGGAACTTCGTCGATCAGGGCTGGTTTGCGAGCCAGGAAGAGGTGAATGCCGCAATCTGGTGTTTCGATGGAGATCTTGCGCAAAAGTCGATGGATTATGTCGCCGAGAAAGCGCCGAACGCCGATGTCTACCTTGCGAATGGAATGTGCAATTTCCGTCGCGGACCGGATGGCCTCGCCCAGCGGTTCGTTCATCTCGAAATCATGCTTGAAGAGCGGCTCGGCAGACCGGTTGTCACCCATGACAACGCGCTTTACTGGCGGATTTTCAAGACGCTCGGCGTCGTACCCGTCAAACCTCAGGGGCGTCTGCTCTCAAGCCTCAGTGAAACGCCTTCTTCGAACGGATAGTTATATGCCGAAAATCCTTGCCCTTTGGGCAGTGCCGCGGTCCACATCGACAGCCTTTGAATGGATGATGCGCCAGCGTGGCGACATGACTTGTTTTCATGAGCCGTTCGGTGAAGCCTGGTATCAGGGCGAGGCTCCGCTTTGGCCGCGCGCAATCGAGAGCAGCAAACGGACACCTGGCCTCACATTGCAAAGTGTTCGGGATCATCTGTTTGGTCTTGCGGATGCCGAAGCCGTCTTCATCAAGGACTTCCCGCATTACATCGATCACATGTGGGACGATGCTTTCTTATCGAACTTCATACATTCCTTCCTGATCCGGGACCCGGCCAAAACAATCACATCCATGTTCGACAAGTGGCCTGATTTTCACGAAAAGGAAGTCGGATTTTCCGAACAGCGCGGGTTGTTCGATCGGATCACCGAGTTGAATGGAAAACCGCCGCCCGTGCTTGATAGCGATGATCTTTTGGAGGACCCGGTTGGAATGGTTCGGGTCTGGTCGGAAGCAGTCGGGATTCAGTTCATGGAATCGGCGCTTTCCTGGGAGCCGGGCGCGCGTGACGAAGTGAGCTGGTGGGATGGCGGATCGTTCCATGCCAATCTCCGCAATTCCGATGGTCTGAAACCGCAAAAAAGGACCTATAAAGAGATCGGCGATGTGCCGGATCGCGTGCGCGAAGTCTATAATGAGTGTCTTGCGCACTATCAGCACCTTCACGCGTTTCGGCTGAAGGTATGACTGCAAGGATGAAAGCAGCCTCTTCGATTTCTGAGGTCGTCCGGTCCGGGCTTTGTATCGGCTGTGGGCTCTGTGAGGCCGTTACGGATGGTCGTGTCCGGATGAAAGAGACCGCGCAGGGGTCCCTCAGACCCGATCCATCAGCCGAGTTCTCGCCGAAGGAAGAAGCGCTTCTTCTCAACGCCTGCCCGGGCGTGCGGATTGAGGCGCCGCCAGAAAGTGTGTCGAACTTTGAGGATGTCTGGGGCGCTTATGAGACCATGGCGGAAGCCTATGCCGGTGATTCTGATATCCGTCACCGTGCTGCAACCGGCGGCGTTCTGACTGCACTCGGCGTTCATCTCTTAAAGGCAGGGAAGATCGCTTTCATTCTCCATGTTCGCGCTGACCCGGATCGCCCGATGCGGTCGATCTTTGTGATGAGCGAGACCGTGGAAGCCGTAAAGGCAGCGACAGGGTCTCGGTATGGACCGGTCGCTCCGCTTGCCGGGCTCGAGGCTGCGCTCAAGCGTGAGGAACCGTTCGCCGTCGTCGCAAAGCCATGTGATCTGAACGCGCTCTTTAATTTCGCACGCTCGGATCCCCGGATTAACCGTTATTGCCGCTTCCGCCTTGCAATGGTGTGCGGCGGGCAATCGCGCCTGACCAAATCGCGCGCGCTTCTTGAAGAGTTTGGCGTGCGTGAAGAGGACCTCACGCTCTTTCGCTATCGCGGCTATGGCAATCCAGGACTGACGCGCGTTGAAACCCGCGACGGGTCGACATTCACAAAGACTTATAATCAGCTGTGGGAAGACGAGGGGACCTGGGAGATCGAGTCCCGCTGCAAGATCTGCCCGGATGCGCTGGGTGAGTGTGCGGATGTCGCTGCTGCCGACATCTGGCCGGGCGGTGCACCGGAGGGTGAGGACGACGGGTTCAACGGCATCATAACGCGCAACCAACGCGGTGTGCATCTTGTGGCCGATGCCCAGACTGCGGGCGATCTTGTTGTCGGAAAAGATCTGTCCGTTGCGGAGTTCAATGATTTCCAACCGCATCAGGTACGAAAGAAGCACGCGCTTCTTCCTCGCCTTGAAGGGATGGCCGAGGCGGGCTCAGCCATCCTCGACATCGATCGCGTGCGGTATCAGCGGCTTTCGGAAACCCTGACGGACGATGACTTCACGGCACAGAAGAAAGGCGCTTTTGACCGGGTCAAAAGCGGCCGGTTTTCAGAAAACTAAAACACTCCAGCGGTCCGCCTAAAGCGTCCGTGGAATTAGATCGATACGGCGTGGCGTGCCGTGTTCTGCGGCAGATAGGCGTCGAACAGGGACGCGACGATCCGAACGGCAGGCGCGCCCTTATCGGTCAGTGCCACGCGCCCGTTTTCGAACGTCACGATCCCGTCACGGGTGAGATCCACCAGACCATCCTCCGCTTCATGATACCAGCTTGTCGGCACGCCGAAACGATCGGCCGCCGCGTTGAGGTCGACAGTTCCTGAACACATCAGGCGTTCGATGACATGGCCGCGCAAGCTGTCATCGCCTGAAAAGGCGATGCCCTTTCCAACCGGTAGGTGTCCCGCTTCGACGGAACGGGCCCATGCACCGGTTTCCGCAATGTTTTGGACATAGCCGGACGGTGTTCGTCCGATTGATGTGGCGCCAAGGCCGAGGAGCGCGGTTGCAATGTCCGTCGTATAGCCTTGAAAATTCCGCCTCAGCGTTCCTTCCCGATGGGCTTCTGCCATGGAGTCATCCGGAAGGGCGAAATGATCGAGACCGATTGCCTGATAGCCTGCCGCTACGAGCGCTTTAGAAGACGCTGTTGCCTGGGCGAGGCGTTCATCCGGGCCGGGCAGCGCTGCTTCGTCAATGAGGCGCTGCTTTTTCGCCATCCAGGGCACGTGAGCGTAGCCGAAGAGAGCAATACGGTCAGGGCGCATTTCGATGCATAATCTGATTGTCTCAAGGAGCGTTTCCACCGTCTGGTGCGGTAGGCCGTAAATGAGATCGAAGTTGATATTTGAGACGCCGGCTTCCCGCAAGCCATCGACTGAGGCCCGAACCATATCAGCCGGTTGGATCCGGTTGATCGCAGCCTGAACTTTCGCATCGAACTCCTGGACTCCGTAGCTTGCCCGCGTAAAGCCGAGCGCCCCGATCCGCTTGATCATGTCAGGGGTCAGCGTGCGCGGGTCGCTCTCAATTGCAAGTTCGGCGCCGTCAGCCACGTCAAAGCGTTGGCGGACTTTGTCCATGGCGCGGGCAAGTTCATCGGGATCGAGCGCTGTTGGCGTGCCGCCGCCCCAATGAAGGTGGGAGAGCGTCATACGGCCTGGAAGGTGATCGGCGACAAGGTCGATCTCTTTCAAGAGCGTATCAGCGTAGCGCGCAATCGGCTCGAGGCGGGTCGCAAGCTTCATGTTGCAGCCACAATACCAGCAAAGCTTCCTGCAGAATGGGACGTGGAGATAAAGCGAGACCGGTTCGCGGGGATCAAGGTTCTCAAGCCAGCTCGCATATTCATCCGACCCGATTCCGGTATGGAAATGCGGTGCCGTCGGATAGCTGGTGTATCGAGGCGTTGATCGGGTTGCGAATTTTCTCAAAAATTCTGTCATGATTTCATTGCCTTGGTGCGCTTCGGGGAGCGCTATTTTCTGGATAGTTTGAGTTCAAACCTGCAGTCCTGCGCGCCCGACCAGCAACACAGTGTGTTGCGAACGGTGGCGACAGGCGTGACGAGCCTTTGAAAAAGCTTTTCGAAGACCGCCGTGTGCCATGCACAATCTGGCATCGTGAGGGGGGTGTTTCTGATTGAAATCAAGAACTGCGGACGTGCCCCAACTTTGACTGTGCCGGATCCTGCAAATGTCCAGGCATTGCGGTGGATGGCTTTCAGGAGCATTCGGGCAGAGAGGCCCGTGGGAAGAACCGACATGGTCGTCCTGGCAATCGCAGGAATGCGATTTGCAATCACGTAGTCTGCTGTGCGCCTCCCGGCATCTCGGGCAATTTCAGATGCCTCGCCTGCGGGAAAGACGTCCCAAAGCATTCTCAGAAGTGCCGCTGGAATGTCTTCGTCGATCATGTCGGCGGGTGGATTACCGAACAGGCTCGGAAACCCTGCACGAACGAAGAACTTGCGCGCTTCGTCCGCGCCTCTCATCTCGCCCAAAGCATTTGCGAGTTGGATCACCGCATTGGGGCCGACAACGCCACGCGGTGCGTCTCCAAGCGTTTGTGCCGGAGCCTGCCCCATTTCCTATTCTCCGGGGACGGTGACTGGCGCGTCGTCTTCAAGTTGCATGTCGCCGCCGCCGCAGGCTTTGACATCCGCTGCCTCGCGGCGTGCCTTTGCACGGGCTGCGCGGTCTGCTGCCGCTTCCCAGTCATCCATCTGCGCTGGCGCAATCGTGCGGCTTCGGTCAAAGTTGAAATTGACGCCTTTCTTCGATTGCGGACCCCAATAATTGTTTTTTCCGAGGTCATAGAATTTTCGTTCGAAACCGGCCTTCAGGAAAGCTTTCAGACATCCGAGAAGATAACGTCGACGGAATCCCGAGCCTCGCCACGGATAATGGAAGAGCGCCTTGCGCATATAAAACCGCCGGTAATTGTGCATGACACGGTCAAGCAGCGTCGCCCGGTCCATGGCCTCTGGCGCCATGATCGGCGTGACGAAATTGTATTTCGAGAAGTCGAATATTTCGACCTTGTCCTTAATGTCGGCGAAAAGCGGACTGAAGGGCCAGGGCGTATACATTGCCCAATTGGCAAGGTCGGGTTGCCAGTCCCACGCCATCTGGAAGGTTTCTTCGAGCGTTTCCTTTGTCTCGTTGTCGAGCCCGACGATGAATTGTGCTTCGACGAAGATATCCGCTTCGCGCAGGAGCCGGATCGCTTCCTTGTTTTCGGCAACCTTCGTTTCCTTGTTGAAACGGTCGAGCTTCAATTGTGCCGCCGCCTCGGTGCCGAGCGAGACATGAACGAGGCCTGCTTTGCGGTAAAACTTCAGGAGTTCACGGTCACGGTAAATGTCCGTGACGCGGGTGTTGATCCCCCATTTCACCTTATCATTGAGGCCACGGTCGATCAGCTCCTGGCAGAATGCGATGAACTTCTTGCGATTGATGGTTGGTTCCTCGTCGGCGAGGATAAAGAAGCCGATATTGTGATCGCGGACCAGGATTTCGATCTCGTCTGCGACCTTCTTCGGATCGCGCACACGATAATCGCGCCAGAATTTCCACTGGCTGCAGAAGGAACAGGTGAAGGGGCATCCGCGTGCCATGTTCGGGATAGCAACGCGGACGCCAAGGGGAACATAGATGTATTTGCCCCATTCCAGAAGCGACCAATCCGGATCAATGGCATCCAGATCCTTGACCGTCGGAGCGGCCTGGGTCGCGACGTATTTTCCGTTTTCCTCAAAAGCGAGGCCCTTGATGTCTGCACGGTCATGGGGCCAACGGCCTTCGTCGATGCACCGGATGAGGTCCCGGAAGATCTCCTCGCCCTCACCGCGCACAATGACGTCGATCCAGGGTGCTTCGGAGAAGACCTGCTTGTACATGAAGGTCGCGTGGATACCGCCGAGAACGCGGACCGCATCCGGGCATTCTTCCTGTGCGATTTTGAGGACCTGTTCAGCGACGTAAATTGAAGGCGTGATCGCCGTTGTACCGATGACGTCGGGCTTTAGGGATTTGAACTTTTCGCGCAATTCGTCGTCGGAAAGTTCGTTCGTCATCGCGTCGATGAAATGAATGTCGTCGTATCCGGCCTTTTTGAGATGGCCCGCGAGATAAGCGGCCCAGGCTGGTGGCCAGTTTCCCGCAATCTCGGCCCCGCCGGAATGATAGTTGGGGTGAACGA
>JBCDCZ010000098.1:0-14642 GCA_039180865.1 Pseudomonadota bacterium
CGGATGCTGACCGGGATGTCCATGTGATGATCCTGTCTGGGGCGGGAAGGGCGTTCTGCGCCGGATACGATCTTGCCCATTATGCTGAAGCGAAAGGGACAAATAAGGGGATCCAGGAAATGCCATGGGATCCCATGCAGGATTTCCAGTTCATGTGGGCGAACACGCAGGCCTTCATGTCGCTCTTTCGGGCCATGAAACCGGTCATTTGCAAAGTACATGGATTCGCAGTGGCCGGTGGGTCGGATATCGCCCTTTGCGCGGACATCACGATTATGGGCGATAGTGCGCGGATCGGTTACATGCCGACCCGTGTCTGGGGTTGCCCGTCGACCGCCATGTGGGTGCATCGGCTTGGTCCCGAAAAAGCCAAGCGGATGATGTTCACCGGCGACAAGATCACGGGCCGGGAAGCCGCCGAGATGGGCCTTGTTTTGAAATCCTTACCCGATGATGAACTGGACGACGAAGTCGAGGCGCTAGCGGCGCGGATGGCGAGTGTGCCGATCAATCAGCTTGCCATGCAGAAAATGGTGATCAATGCGGCAGTTGAAGACAAGATCAATCAGACCCAGCGGCTGGCAACCCTGTTTGATGGGATCACCCGCCATTCGCCTGAAGGTGTGAACTTCAAAGCGCGCGCAGAGGAAGTCGGCTGGAAACAGGCGGTTATGGAGCGCGATGGGGGCACATTCGACTGGACAGCCAACAGGCCGTTTAGATCGTAAAAACGTTCAACGTCAAAACGATCCAAAAAGCGTTCCGAGAACGATCACGACAACAAGTGCGATGAGTGGAACAACGACCGCAACGACGGCTATGTCCGCATAGCTTTCTTTGTGAGTGAGCCCGCAGATCGATAAAAGCGTGATTACCGCGCCATTATGGGGAAGGGCATCGAGGCCGCCGGTCGCAAGCGTTGTGACACGGTGGAGAATATCCGGCGCGAGGCCGAGCGCTTGAGCCTGTTCCAGATATCGGTCTCCGACCGCTTCGAGGGCTATGGTCATGCCACCGGAAGCAGATCCTGTCAGACCGGCAAGAATGCTTGTTGCGATGGCAAGCGAGATAATCGGGCCGCCGCCGAGATTTTCAACGGCGAGCGTCACATCCGCGAAGGCGGGAAGACCGGCAATGACCGCCCCAAAACCGACAAGGCTTGCGGTGTTGAAGATCGGCATTACCGAGGCACCCGCGCCGGAGTTTAGATCGCTGACAGGTGTCTCCATTCTCTCCCGGTTCAAAAGGTACAGAAAGATAGCGGCTGCGCCGAGGGCAATGATAATCGCCCAGATCCCCCGGACTTCGCCAATCGTCGTTGGACCAAAACGCGGCTCGATTAGATAGGCCGTATCAAGCGCCGGGAAAAGGTGGACCGAGAGTAAATAATTGAGCGTGATGACGACGGCGATCGGAAGTGCGGCGATCCAGAAACTGGGGAGAGCGCCTTCCTTCGTTTCTTTTTCTTCCGGGCAATCCGGCACCACCTGATCTTCAGGGTATCCGTAACCCTCCGCGCTCGCAGCCGCGCGTTTCTCGCGGTATCGGAGCCAGGCGAGACCGCCGCTTGCCAGAATGATTGCCGCAATGAGACCAAGGCCGGGAGCAGCGAAGGATGTTGTTCCGAAATAGGGCATCGGAATTGCGTTCTGGATCGCCGGAGTGCCGGGAAGGGCCGTCATGGTGAAGGTAAAGGCACCAAGCGCGATGGCTGCCGGGATCAGGCGCTTTGGAATGTCGGCGGCAAGAAAGAGAGCGACGGCGATTGGGTAGACGGCAAAGGCGACGACAAAGAGCGAAACCCCGCCATAGGTCAGGACCGCACAGGCGACCACCAAGGCTGGAATGGCCTGCGCTTCTCCAAGACGTGCGACGACGCCGTTCGCGATGGATCGTGCCGCGCCGGACGTCTCCATGAAGCGGCCGAAGATTGCACCGAGCAGAAAGATCGGGAAATAGGTGATCGCAAAGCTGCCCATGGCGGGCATGAAGATCTGCGTGTAAGTGGCAAGTCCGGGTTGAAGTGAGAAAGCGGCCGCGAGAAGTGCCATGATGGGGCCGAGAACCAGAACACTGACCCCGCGAAAGGCGAGATAGATCAAGAGGCCAAGCGCAAGTAAAATGCCGAAAAGACCAATCAAGCCTATGTGCCCTTGTTTTGGATAGGGTTGCCCAACTAAGGCTGGAAATTAGCATTTTGGACGTGCGGGATTGATGAAATTTGGTCGCAGCGGCAATGTTTCCCGTGACTACCTGCGCGCCTGACTTGGTTCAAGCTGGTGATTTAAAGCGCGCCTTTCCGGCCTGCGATCACCTTTTGCATTAGTGCGATGAACTGGTCGCATTCCGCTTCGGATAGACCGCTCAGCGCCGACGCATTCTCGTCCCTGGCTGCTGCAATCGCCGGGTCGCGCAAGGAGCGAGCGTGATCTGTGAGCCAGACGCGCTGGCTGCGCCCATCGGTCTCATCTTTCCTGCGAGTTATCAGCCCGTCGCGTTCCATTCGCATCAAGGTGTTCGCCATCGTCGCCTGTTCGATATCGAGCCGGTCAACGAGCTCTTTCTGCGTCAGGCCATCCTCATCCCAGAGTTCCAGAAGGGCCGGAAAGGTTCCAGTCGTGAGCCCCAGCGGCTTGATCCTTTCCGTGAGACCCCGCGCGAACAGGCGGGCCATATGGTTTGCGAGATAGCCCGCCGATTGATCCTTTTTGAACGTCATACGTCTTTCTATCAGTTTCATAGCTTGCTATTCAATTATATATAGCTTGCTATGTAAATTGATAATTAGGAGGCTAAGCTATGATCAGGACCGTTCATCCAATTGCCGGTGCCCTGGCTCTTTTCATCATTTCGGGGTTCTGGTTTTCCACTGTCCTCGTAGAACTTTTCGCCACAAAGGCGATGGTGACGAGCGTCAAGATTTTCATTCCCTGGGGCTTTTTCATTCTCATCCCGGCACTCATCGCCGCCGGATTGTCAGGACGCCATCTCGGGCGAGGGCGGACAGGGGGCATTATTGAGCGCAAGAGCAAGCGCATGCCGATCGTCGCACTGAATGGATTGGTAATCCTCATACCCTCAGCGCTCTATTTGTCGTTCAAAGCACAAGCCGGATCCTTCGACACCGCGTTTTACACTGTCCAGATGATCGAACTCGGCGCAGGTGCCGTGAATGTTTTTCTTCTCGGCCTCAACATGCGCGATGGACTACGTCTTGCGGGAAGGGGACCGCGTGCCGCTCATTCGAAAGGGTGATGCTCACTATCGATTCCACGAGCAGCGGCTGCTCTTCTCGAGAAATTGCCAAGAGTGCGGGCGGCTTTTGAACCCGAACTGCAAATCTGCTGAAAATCTGCACAAGCCATCACGCGGGTCTGCACTTTGGCCTGTCAAACCTTTCTGCCATGAGGTACTTGACCGCCCATTTGACGACGATCAGTCTCCCGACGCTTGGATTTGCCGTCGGTTCACTGATCCTTGCCTACCAACCCCTCCTATGGCTCGTCGATACGTGGCGTGACCCCTCATATCCTACAAGCGGTATCATCTATCTTCCGCTTATTCTCGGTCTCATCCTTTGGAGTGTAACGAGCCCCGTCGTTTCAGCCAAAGGCACTGCGCCGAGACGCGCCGTCATCCTGCTGATTTGTGCCGCGGTCCTCCGGCTCATCAGTCAGGTGGCGGCGATCAATGTCATTGGCGGAATTGCACTTGCGCTCGATATCTACGCGATCCTGACACTTCTCCGTTTGCCGGAGCGCGCACGCTCCGTTTCGCCGTTTTGGGTGTCCGTCCTCTTCCTGTTTTGCCTTCCGTTTGAGCGGATCCTCCAACGGCTCCTTGGGTATCCCCTCCAGGAGGCTTCCGCATTCGGAGCCTGCAAGACGCTCGGGCTCTTCTTCGACGACTTAATCTGCGAGGGGGTTCGCCTTCAGGTCGAAGGCAAAGACGTTCTGGTCGACCTACCGTGCTCGGGAACCATCGGCCTGATGCTGAGCCTTGCCGCGCTTGCAGCCCTCAACGCGCTTTATCATCCGACGCTTCGTCAGATCGTTGTCTGGACGACCGCCAC
Organism: Pseudomonadota bacterium; assembly: GCA_039180865.1. GTDB lineage: Bacteria > Pseudomonadota > Alphaproteobacteria > Rhizobiales > JACESI01 > JBCDCU01. Next base: position 4,073 of record JBCDCZ010000098.1, read on the forward strand.
ACTGGGCCTCAGCCTTCTCGGCAACACGCTGCGCATCAGTCTGCTAGCAACCGGTCTCGTTTATGAAGAGGCAACCGGCATCAATGTGATGGCGCAGCCTCTCCATGATCTGATCGGTTATGCAACGATCGCCCTGTCGCTCGCGCCCGTCCTTTGGCTTTACCGGCCTGAAGGCGCGCGCGCTCCGTTTCAAGCCGATGTACAGCCAAGGGCGCGGATCCGGTCTAATCCGTCCTCGTTCCAGAAGTCCGCTTCGCTGGGGTTCGTTCTGATCGCTTGCGGCATCGTCTTTCTGCCGCGTCAGGCCCTTGATGTCTCAAAAGCGCTTGCCGATACGCCGCTTCCGATTGTCCTGAACGGATCCGCCAAAAAACTGCAGGATCTGACAGCCATCGAGAGCGCCTATTTCGAGCGCTATGGCGGTTCGGCCCAAAAGGCCCTCTACGGCCCGATGGCGCTTACGATGGTGCGCACGACATCGCCGCTTCGCCATCTTCATGCACCGGATGATTGTCTGCGCGGCCTCGGCTACCGCGTCGAATTTCTCGGGACTCGCTTCGAACCAGTCCCGACCGCTCTCTACAAGGCCACCAGCTCCGATGGCCGTGCATGGCAGGTCGCCGTGACGTTCAAATCCAATACCGGGCGCGCCACGTCAAATGTCGCCGAAGCGATCTGGCTCTGGCTCCAAAATCCGAAAACCGAATGGACCAGCATCCAGCGCATCACGCCCTGGGCGCTCCAGGGCGACCAGCGCCAGGGCTATGAGGCCGCAACGCTGGCAGCTCTCAACCTTTCCACTCATTGATCAAAACAAAGGGGTTCGCAATGAAAGGAATGATCAAGAAAAAACCGTTCAACGCCGGATATCTATCGATTTCGGCTGCGCTTATTCTGACGTTCTTCGTCGCTTATGCCGCGGCGACGGGGACGGCGCTCTCGAGCGCGCCGGTAAATGGTGCCATTGGTGCTCCCCTGATCGAGGATGAAGCCGGTCAGGTGATCGCCGAGATCGATGGCCGTCCGGTTTCGCTTCCCCTTTTAAAATCTGATTACAGCGTCAAGGTTGAAGACAGCCTTGCAACGGTGACGCTTCAACAAACCTTTTTCAATCCGACCGGCGAGGCGATCAATGCCACGTATCTCTTTCCCCTCAATCAGAAAGCAGCCGTCTTTGCGATGGAAATGGAGGTCGGTGACGAGTTGATCAAAGCCGTCATCAAACGAAAAGAAGATGCCAGAAAGACCTTTGAAGCGGCGAAACGCGAAGGAAAGGCCGCATCGCTTCTTGTTCAACATCGCCCGAACATGTTCACCCAAGAAGTTGCAAACCTCATGCCGGATCAGCCGATCCGCGTGACGCTCAAATATGTTCAGATCGTCCCGAAAGTCGATGATGCCTACGAACTCGTGATCCCGATGGTCGTCGGTCCGCGTTATGAGGGTGTTCTACCTCAAGAGGTCGTTGCCGATCTCGGACAGGACTTCGGCGGCGACACACCCGACACACTGGCGGAGCCTGTTAAGGCGGATCAGGTGTCAGGTGAAAGCGATACCACCGTCTCAGGATGGACGATCGCCAAAGTCCCGGCCTATCCGCCGGTCATCGGGTATGATGCGCCCGGCACAATCGATTCACGGCGTGTGTCCTTCGATCTCAAACTGAAAGCCTCGACGCGGCTTTCCGGCGCTTACAGTGAAACCCATCAACTCGACATAACGGCCAACGACCGAGACCTGACTGCGACGTTCTCGGATGGGCTTGAGATCGATAATCGCGATTTGGTTCTCCGCTATGAGCTTGCAAAAGATACCGAAATTGCAGCCGGTGTTTTGTCTCACAAGGACGAGCGCGGTGGCTATCTGTCGCTCTCGATAGAACCTCCCAAGGTGCCACTGGAAGAAACCGTCACCCCGCGAGAGCTTGTCTTCGTCCTTGATACCTCAGGGTCAATGACCGGAGACCCGATGGCAGCAAGCAAGGTCTTCATGCGGGCCGCGTTGCAAGGGATGCGACCGACCGACTATTTCAGGATCCTGCGCTTCTCCAACAACACATCGGCCTTCGCCGCCCGATCCGTGCGCGCAACCCCCCAGAATGTTCGCGAAGGCATTCGCTTCGTGAACGGTCTGTCGGCAGGCGGCGGTACGGAAATGAACAAGGCGATCAATGCAGCGTTTGATACGCCGCAACCTTCCGGCACGCTGCGTATCGTTGTCTTCCTGACCGATGGTTTCATCGGCGCGGACCGGCAGGTGATCAGGACCGTCTCAAACCGTATTGGTGACGCCAGGATTTATGCCTTTGGCGTCGGGCGGAGCGTTAACCGGTTCTTGTTGGAAGGCATGGCGAAAGAAGGACGGGGCAGGGCTCGCTATGTCGATCCCGGTGAAACCGGCACGGAAGCGGCGCGCGCCCTTGCCGCCAACCTTGATGCGCCGCTTCTCACCGATCTTTCGATCGATTGGAATGGCCTTGATGTGAAGGAGCAGAGCCCCGCAAAGATCCCGGATCTGTTTGCAGGTGGAGCCGTCAATGTTCTCGCGCGTTATGAGAAATCCGGACCGCACGAAATCATTTTGAATGGTCTCGTGAATGGCAAGAAGGCATCGATGCCGATCACTATCAATCTTGCAGAAGAAAGCACAATCGCTGACGCGGGTTCAGTTTCGGCCATACCGATTGTCTGGGCGCGGGAGCGGATCTTCGACAAAAACCGGGACTACACAATTGGCGGTGGTGTCGATGGGCGGTTGAAGGAAGAGATCACATCGCTTGGTCTCCGCTACTCCCTCCAAACCGCCTTCACATCCTTTGTTGCCGTTTCGGAAAAGATCTACAATCAGGATCCCGCGAGTGCGAAAGCCGCACAGGTGCCGGTATCGAAGGTCTCGAGAGTCTCCACTAAAGCCTATCCGACCCTGAATCTCTCCGGCAGTTCGACACCGGAACCGGAAACGCTTCTTGGCGTTGTGATGGTGGCCGGGATGATGATGCTGCGCTTCTGGAAACGGCTAAAAACTTGGGGTGCGAGCTGGCTGCCGCGCCGGTCACGGAGGTTGAGAGGGAACGATAACTTCGATCCCAGGCTTCCAAAACGCCTGCGTCGTGATGCATGGTGGCTTGAATAAAATGGTGTCTTTGGTGCAGAAAATCATACCCTTGCGGTTCCGTGATTCACCTTTAGACGGGTTGGGTTCAGGACTGAACGTCAATGAACCGGCTCCATTGAGAGGAGCCGGGTGCGAAGCGGGCGGATCGATGAACAGGATTCTCGTTGTCGACGATGATGCGCATATTCTGGATGTGATCTGCTTCGCGCTCAAGAAAGCAGGCTATTCTTATGAATGCGCGCATGACGGAAAAGTAGCGATAGAAAAGGCCGAGACCTTCGTGCCCGATCTCGTCATTCTCGATATCGGCCTACCGGAAATGGATGGGCTGGAGGTCTGCCGCCAGATCCGCCGCTCATCCGAAGTGCCGATCCTGTTTTTATCAGCACGTAGCGACGAGATCGACCGGGTCCTGGGCCTCGAAATCGGCGGCGACGACTATGTCACAAAGCCCTTCAGCCCAAGGGAACTCGTGGCCCGTGTGTCGGTGATCCTGAAGCGGATGCAAGGCGCGTCGGAAGCCGCACCGGACCAAACGGGCATCCTCACCAAGGGGACTGTCCGGCTTGACACGCAACACAGATCCGCTGCGGTCGGTGAGAATGCCGTTGATCTCACGGCTCTTGAATTCAATATCCTGCAGACATTGCTTGCCAGGCCACGCATGGCATTTACCCGAGATCAAATCATGACACTCGCTTATGATGCCAACATCCACGTTTCCGACCGCACGATTGACAGCCATATCCGCAACATTCGGGGAAAGTTCAAACGCGCCGGTTGTGACAATGCCATTGAAACCGTGCACGGTATAGGCTTCCGGATCGGTTCGTGTGGAATGTCCGATTGATCGACACATACCCGCAAAAATGGCGCCCGACGCTCGCGATGATCATCGCGGGCATTGTTGTGTTCGTCCTCAGCCTTCCGCTCGCTGGCTTAATGATTTTCCGCTTTTACGACGGCCAATTGGTGCGCGAAACGGAAACGGAATTGATCGCCCAGGGCGCTGTTCTAAGCGCGTTGATTGCCAATGAAGTTGCTGAAGAGGGCATCCCGGTCGATACACTGGGAGCGCCTTTACCGGAAGACCTGCGACCCGGACCGGATGAGGTCTTCCAACCGATTGAGACCAGGATCGATCTGTTTACCGCGGAAGTCTTTCCGCTACGCCCTGAAGCGGAAGAGACTGAACGACTCGTTTCAGAGAGCTTCAGGACACTTGGTGAGAAGCTCCAGACAATTGTTGTTGATACCCAAAGAAGAACGCTTGCGGGCTTTCGCATTCTCGACCCGACCGGCCTTGTGATCACCGGACGCAATGAAGTGGGGCAGTCGCTCGCTCACATTTATGAGGTGAGGGGCGCGCTGCAGGGCCGCTATCGAAGTGTCGTCCGAAGGCGGTTCACCGAAAATCCCGCTCCCGCGCTCAGTTCGATCAGTCGAAGCGCGCGCATCCGCGTTTACGTCGCAATGCCGGTCATTGTCGAAAACCGGGTGGCCGGTGTGGTTTACCTATCTAGAACTCCGAACAATGTTGCCCGGGTCCTTTATCAACGAAGGGGCATCGTTGCGCTGACCGGGCTCTTCATCTTGAGCGTGAGTCTCGCGATTGCGATCGTCTTCTTAAGAACAGTGAAACGCCCGATTGATGAACTCAACCGCAGGACCAATGCGATCAGCGCCGGTGACCGCTCCGCAATCAAGCCCTTATCCCGCCATGGCAGCAAGGAATTCGCGAACCTTGCGAAGAATGTCTTCAATATGTCGTCGAAACTCTTTGAGCGCGCCGATTACATCAAGACCTTCGCGGCCCATGTCACGCATGAGCTGAAATCGCCTCTGACCTCGATCCATGGCGCGGCGGAACTGATGCGTGACGGTCATGCGGATATGAGTGAGGAAGAGCGGCGGAAATTTCTGGACAATATCCTTGCGGATACAAACCGTCTTTCCGTCCTTCTCGAACGCTTACGCGACTATGCGGTGGCGGAAAACCCGCAACTCGGCGGAACCTGCGGCCTTGCGGAAATTGCTGTCCAATTGCGTGCAAAATTCCCGAACCTCACTATCGAAAAAAGAGCACCGGACGATCTGGTCCTGCCGATGCGGGATGAAAATGCGCTGATTGTATTCTCCAATCTTGCCGAAAACGCTGCGCATCACGGGGCGAAGAAACTCTCTTTGGAAGCGGGTGTACGCGGCAAGGATCTGGTTGTCTCAGTAATCGATGACGGCACCGGCATTTCCGAACACAATAGGGAGAAGATCTTCGAGCTCTTCTTCACGACCAGACGGGATGAGGGCGGGACCGGAATGGGGCTTCAGATCGTCCGCGCCATACTCCAGGCGCACCGCGGTGATATCGCCTTCCATCCGACGGCGGTCGGGACTCAATTCGATATCACGTTGCCAATAGCGTGATGGATTTCTGAGCGAAGAAGGGCTTGACGGATGAATGGGCTTTCATATAAGAGAATAAATGTTCTCTAATGGATCGGATGATATGCCCAGACCCCGCGAATTTGACCCGGATGAAGCACTCGATGCCGCTATGCGGGTTTTTTGGGCGAAGGGTTTTGCTGAAACCAGCTACGACGATCTTGTGTTGGGGACCGGTGTCAGTCGTAAGAGCCTCTACTCTGTCTTCGGAGACAAACATATGCTTTTTATCGCGGCGCTCCAAAGATACAGAGCCAAGATTGTTCCCGATCTATTCCGAGCCCTTGATGCCGAAAACATCTCTGCGGAGGGAATTCGCGCAATGTTGAGGAACTTTGTGATCCTTGCAGATACACCGCGAGGCGCGATCGGATGTTTCATGGCGCGTACATCAGCGGACGTTGCCATTCAGATGGACGACGTTCGCAGCATCATCGACCGCCATTGGGACGACCTTCACAAAAGGTTCTTCAATGCGTTGCTTCGTTCGGGTTACAGGCGAGATCGAGCGGACGAGCTTGCTTACTTCTTTGTCGGCGTAATGCAGGGTTTCCTCGCGCTCGCACATGCCAGGGCAGGACGGGAAAGGATGGAGCCTTTCATTGAAGAAGCGCTGAAAGCGTTAGACTAAAAAAATTTCACCCATTAGAGAATGATCATTCTTGAAAGGTCAATGATGCGGATCCCGACAAACCCAAATGAAATCTGTTCTTTGATGCAAGAGACTTGATCATGCCGATGTCCACCATTCCCTTCCTGTTCGCTGCGCAAATTGCTTTCTTGATTGTATCTGCGCGCAACGCAGCGTCTCTTAAGGCGTCCTCGGCGGCATTTTTCTTGATTGCTGCCTTCTGCCTTTGGGGAGCGGCAAGCGCAAATTTGGCGTGGGCCGGAATATATGAGACGGAATGGTTTTTGAAGCTCCTTCCAGGGCTTTGGTTGCCGGCGATACCGTTTCTTGTAGCTTCTCTCGTGCTTTTGCTTCCGGTTGTAAGAACCGGTCTTGTCCGCATTGCGGATACCGTACCTGCGCATTGGCTCGTTGGCATTCAGACTTTGCGAATTGCAGCCCTCGGGACGCTTATCAAAACAATCCAGGGTGATTTTCCGGTGGCAGTTGAAATCGCTATCGGCCTCAACGATCTCCTCTATGGGTTTTCAGCGCTTTGGCTATTCTTACAGGTCCGGCGCAACGCAATCTCGCCTGATGCGCTAGTGATCTGGCATCTCGTGGGTGTTTTGATAATCCTCGTCCCGGGAGGACTGGCGATCCAGTCCGGCTTGCCTGGAACGTTGCAGGTTTTCAAAGATCACCCGACATCAGAGGTAATGTTCGACTGGCCGATGGTGATGGCGCCCAGCCTCGTAGTTCCAGCCTTTCTACTCCTCAACATTTTCGCGGCATTCGCTGCTCTACGCGCTCGTCATTCCAAAACGCTGAGAAAGGATACTCTATCATGAGCCAACTAAGCATATTGGTGGCCGGCGCCACTGGCCAAATCGGATCCCACATCATTCCCATTTTACTTGCGAAGGGTCACAAAGTGCGTGCGCTGGTGCGTCGGGCAGACGACACGATCCATGGGGTTCCGGACGGCATGATCGAATACGCTGTCGGTTCGCTGGATGACAAAGACAGTCTCATCCGCGCCCTCAAAGGTATCCATACGGTCGTGTCCTCGGCGAACGCAATCATTCCATCTGGAACAACGATGTCTGTCAAAGCAATTAGCGAGACAGGATACGATAACTTTGTTTCTGCGGCTGAAGCAGCGGGCGTGCGCCACTGGGTTCAATCTTCGGTTCCTGCTGTTAGCCCCAGATTCGATGCAACCGTGCCAGAACTTGCGGGAAAGCGTATCATCGAAGCTCGCCTTGAACGGTCAACCATTGCCCATACGATAGTCCGAAATCCCGCCTTCATGGACGTTTGGATGGTAATGACAGGCGCGGGAAAGAATGCAGCGAATAACCACCCTCACGCGACAACGGGACGACCCTACGGCTTCATGAAGATGTGGCTTTCCTTGACGGGCAATCTAGTCGCAAAACGCGGAATTCTGCTCGCCCCTGGTGGTCGCGGTCATGGATCGCCGTTCATAGCGGTTGAGGACGTTGCCAATTTGATGGCCGGTGTCGTTGGCAAACAATCCGCTTATAACCGCACGCTTGAAAGTGGAGGTCCTGAATGGGTGACCTGGGGCGAGGTCGCTGAGCTGATGCAGAAGAAAACTGGACGTAAAATTCGGGTTATCCCGATGCCTGGTTGGATTGCAAATGTCGGGTCAAAGCTCATGAAGCCAATTTGGCCGTCTGCATCCAATATCCTGGCACTCGTCAAACTTGTCGCCACTCATCAGCCTGATTGGCGGAGCGCTCCGATCGTTAGTGAATTCGATCTGCCCAAACAGATGACTCTTTCCGAATATCTCGACCGACACTGGTCGCCTGCAAAATGACCCAGGCATAGCGTGCAGTGAAATCAAGGACGGGCTATGGAGCCCCTCATTCTGGTTTTGTGCTGTGCTGGGAGCCGGATTTTTTGGAGGGTATCGGCTCATAACAGTCCCGCCGGGCCCGACTGGCGGGATGGTTTTGATGATTTGAAATCCCGGTTTTCGACGCGGCCATACTCCTATAGGGCGCTGAGAATTCTGCAATTGCTGAAAATCTGCACATGCTGTCAGGCGCTCCTGCGAACCCGTTTTCTAATCAGGCTCTTTCTGGAACAAGTGCAGGAGAGCGGTCGTGGGAAAGCTTGGCGGAATTCTTTTGATTATTCTAATTGGCGCGATCTGTTTGATCCCGGCGAGCTACTATATCTACGCCGGGACCTATGGTCTTAACGTTGGCCTGAAACGCGGTGGGACAATCTGGAAAACCGTGCCAGACACTTTCAGCAACGTGTCGCCCGCTATGAAGCTTGCGCTTCAGGAGCAAATCCCGGTCCCCAAGCCCGGAAAATTTGCCTGGATCCCGGTTTCAAAGGGCGTGGAAATCGGTGAATTGCCAGTTCACGTCGGAGCGATCGAAGTCGACCGTATCCTGCTCACACGTTTGGACTCCGCCCACACAAGCTTCAAGGTCAAGACCGACCCGACCGGCCGTAAGGAGCTTCGCGACTGGATGGCGGGGGACGGCGCAGTCGCCGCCGTCAACGGAAGCTATTATACGCGGTATGGAAATCCGGACACGCCGATTGTGAGTGGCGGTATCGCAATGGGGCCAAAAGACTATGACGCAACTCATGGCGCCTTCGTCGTGAAGAACAATCGCGCGCGGATTGTGGATTTGAAGGCTGTCGATTGGCAGACGGCTTTAGAAGGCGCGGATCATGCGATGGTTTCATATCCACTCCTTGTGTCGCCTGATAAAACCCGGAAAGTAAAGTCGAACCGCCAATGGCTTGCGAACCGAACTTTTGTTGCAATTGATAGTGAAGGGCGGGTCATTTTCGGGACCACTAAAGACGCTTTCTTCTCGCTTGAGCGGCTCGCAACCTTCCTGGAAACAGCGGAACTAAACGTCACCCACGCGTTGAACCTCGACGGTGGACCGGTGTCTTGTCATGGAGTGAAGAGTGTCTCTTTCGAGCGTGACTTTTGCGGTACTTGGGAGACCTCGACAAACGACAGGGGCGAGGTGAAACTTCTAAAGCCTCTCTTTGGGAACAGGCGGTGGTCGATGCCGATTGCTTTGATCGCATCCGCACGCAACTAGATGTGCGTGCATAACTCCTCCTTTATTACCGGACGGCAGCGCACCGGTGTTGAAGTAGTCTGGTTGTCACCCTTCGGTGGCCCGTTCAATCAATGTCTTGCCTTTCTTTGCCGCATTCTGCAGCCCCTTCGGATGCTTGGGGAGGGCATCAGACACCTGAACCCATGGCACACGTTCGTACCAGAAAATGTGGGCAGTCGGCTCGTACCGGCTAAGGTCATCGAGGGTTACGGCATAAAGGTGCGTTTCCTTCGGAAAGATGTCGGTCTCGAACGACAATGGAGCACCGCAGGTCGGGCAAAAACTGCGTGTGACGCCCTCCGAGGACGCGTAGAATGTCCGCTTGCCATTCCACACAATGTTGGAGCGCTTGACACCGAACCAGCTCACATAATCGGAAGACGCGGCCCGCCTGCAATCTTCGCAGTGGCAGATTGCGGCCCACAAAACGGGGGGCTTGGCTTTCCAGGTAACCTGGCCACAAAAACAGCGTCCGGTCAGGTCCTGGTCTTCGCTGCTCTCACACATGTCGTGAATCCCCGTCTGAGACGCTTGCGTTGATGAGCTCTGCACTATGAAATGGACCTCACGGCCTGCCAAGTCAAAGGCATGAGACTGACCAGTTTGATGTTTTAGAGATGTGAAATCGGCCAAACCGGCTTCGCAAGGGCGCTTCGAAGACCACATGTCCCGGCTCCGAGAGATATCAATTGCAAGTGCTTCGGAACGCCTCGCAACAGCCGATCGCGTGCTGGTCGTCGGGTGTTCCGGGAGCGGTAAGACTACGCTTGCACGCAAAATCTCCGACCGCTTCAGCCTCGAACATATATCGCTCGATCGTGACGTCATTTGGCTGCCCGGATGGCAGGTCCGCGCACGGGAAGACCAACGGGCTCGCCTCTCAGCGCTCGTTCACAAGAACCGATGGGTTATTGACGGCAATTCGCCTGCAACCCTCGACCTTCGCGTGGCAAGAGCGGATCTAATCCTTTGGCTCCGATTACCTCGATGGGTGGCGTTGATGGGGTTGGCAAAACGCATTTGCGCGCATTATGGGACTGTCCGCCCCGGCATGGCCGAAGGATGCCCGGAGCGCGTTCCTGATTTTGAATTCCTGTCCTATATCTGGACATTCGAGCAGAAAATGGTGCCACGAATTGAAGGCGTTATCTGCGAACACCGACCAGATGTTGCCGTCGCAATGTTGCGAAGCCGTGCGGAGATCAGAACTTTGCTCAAGGGGTAAACCGCTATTGGTCACTCTGGCTGTAGAACCGACGGCACGTGTTGAGAA
>JBCDCZ010000099.1:0-14450 GCA_039180865.1 Pseudomonadota bacterium
CCCGCGGGATCTTGTGTAATCCAGAAAGGCTTCGGTGACGACGGCGCAAATCACATGGGTTCCGTGGTCCATTTGATTGGTGTTGCAAAAGCCGTCCCGAAGAAACCCGGTCATTGGATCTGTGCAGCAGAATGCAAGTTCGCCGCCGAGTATGTTTTTGGCCATCGCTGTACACCTTTCCGTTGTCGTTCCTGTTGATCGGATCGTGGGGCTGACTGAACCGATCCCGACCCAACGACGTAGAACCTGTTATGGACACTTCAAGACATGGATGACATGACCGATCACTGCGACTTTTCAGAAGGCGAGATGAGCGAGATCGTCGAGATGGCGCTGTCGGACGAGGTCGGTTTTCACGACATCAAGGCGCAATACGGACTTGGCGAGAAAGACGTGAAGGCGCTCATGAGACAAACGCTGAAGCCCGGCAGCTATCGAGCCTGGCGCAAGCGTGTGCGCACATTCTCCGACCGCCGTGCGCATTATAAGTGAGCGGCGGGATATCATTGGGGGCAAAGTGCGTCATGGAGGTCTGTGCCTCACTACGGCATCCCTGGGCTTTGAACTTGGGTCGCGGGTCTAGTACGCGGGAAGCTGGATGGAATGTATCTGGTGCTATCGAAGTATCTGCGGTTGGTTGGCTCATTCGTGAATAGATCTGCTGCCCAGACCATGATCTTCACCCAGTGCAAAAGGGTTGGTGACCCCTTTACAGATTGTGCCCGCCCCGCCAATTCTTTGTATGGGGCGGGCGGAAACGCCCACCCTCAGGACAGGCACAATCTTCGGAAGGCACATAGAAGAATAGGATAAGATCTAAGACCGCATTCCATTCCAGAGGCAATCGTAACGCTAGAGGCGGGTCAGCCTGTCCTCGCTCCTCCTTCCCACAAAACCTGTCTCAAACGACACATCCGCTTTTTCAAATCCGTGGTTTTCTGTAGTCCATAAAGACGGGACCGGAAGACCCGGCGTTCAAGGTCGCCCGTCGTTCAGGGGATAGTTCGGGAGGCACCAATGACACCGGCAGACAATGCACGCAGGGTTCTTCATGAGTTCTCGGAAGCCTCAGGCATCGAGGATCTCACCGTCGATGAAGACAATCGGGCCTTTCTGCTTTTTCAGAACGAATTCGGCCTCTTCATCGAAGTGAGCGAGGAAAAAGCGCTTGTGATGCTCTCCTCAAGCCTCGGCACGCCGAATGTCCCCGATGAGGCAGCCCTTTTCCGCCTTCTTCTGACCGTCAACGGGCTCTGGCGTGACAATACCATAACCTTCGGGATCGAGCCGCAATCGGGCTATGTCGTGCAGATGTGCGCGCTACCCGCCGCCGATCTCACCCTTGAGACCTTTCAACAGGGGCTCGCAAACCACATTGAGGCGCTCGCGACCTTCCAGGCTATCGTCGACGGCGACGGGCAGGCGGGTCAGGCCGTCGCAGCTGAGGCGCAAGGCGGAGAAGAGGCCGATGTCGATCCGGCCCATATGACCTCCGCGATCCGCGTCTGACGCGAACACATTTCAGGGAGACAACAAAATGTCCGAACTCAACGTTTTCAAATCGCTGGAACAGCCCCAGGCCAATCTTACCGATTCCCTTGTTGATGCCGACACCAAGCCGCCGAAGCACACGATCGAGGAGTACAAAGAGCTTTCCAACAAGAACAGCAAAGGTGAGTTCCACCTCGATAAGAAAGGAAATCTCTCCGTCTCCAATAAGAATGCGGTGTCGAATAAGTTCCAGTTCATGAACAAGCTGACGAACCCGAACAATCGCCAGCGCGCAATGGACGATTTCAAGCTTGCTCTGACCGATTATTTCAATGATCCCGCCAAGGCCAACGAAGTGTTCGACAAAGCGTGCGGCGGCAAGAAGAAGCTCGATACCTCTGATCTCAACAAGATCTGGACGGAGCTTGGGCCGCTGGACCGCAAGCTCGACGATAGCGACAAGCAGCAGATCAAAACCGATCTTGCAAAGGTTGCAGGGGATGAAAGACTCCACCAGGCGCTGGAACGCACCCATCCCGGCACGATGACAGCGCTTTACAAGCACGGCCTCAAAAAGCCGAAAAACATCGTCGGCTCGCTTCCGGTGGTGAGTACGGTCATGAAGGGCACGTCAGCTGCGGCAAGCAACACCGAGAAGAAGATGCTGAAGTCGCTGCGCGAGGATAATCAGCAGCAATTGAAGGCCGACGCGCTCGTCGATACCACGCTCACGACGCTCGAGAAGCACTATCACCAAAAGCGCAATAATCAGGCGACGGGCGTCGCCCTCGATGTCGTGAAGACCGCTGCGACGACGCTGACCGGCGGGCTTTCTGAACTCGTGATGACGCCGATTGCCATGGCAGGTGAATACGCAATCGGCAAAACCGTCGAGGCCGGCCTCAACAAGGGCGGCGATTTGCAGGCCGATGCCAAGGTGAAGGGGGACGGCCTCGACGACAGCGTGAAGATCGGCGACGGCGATAACGTATCCGACCTTGACGATTATAAGACCGCGCGCGGGCTTCTTCTTTATCTTGGACCGAAATCGAGCGTCGATGACATCAAGAAGGAAATCAACGAGCTGAAGACTGCAAGCGGCGACAATGACGCGAAGATCGAGGCGCTTGAAACCAAACTAGAGCAGGAAGAAGCGCGGGTTGAATTGAAAAAGCGCTTCGGTTCCGCTCCCGATGAGGATCTTGTAAAGCGCGACCGGTTCGATAGCCCGACCGAGGACGACAAAGCGTGGGTTGCCGATCTGAAAGACCGCAAAAAGGTGAAAGCCGATGACGGTCTTGGCAAATACACCAAGATGAAGGACTCGAATTCCGATGAATTTGTGAAACCGAGCCTTCTGCGCGGGATCTTCCTTGCCGAGGGCTGGATCTCCGATGACACGCTGATGCGCGAGGTAAAACACGAGGCTAAAGAGCTCATCAAGCAGAAGACCATGGCCGTGAAGGACATGGTGGTGGATGTTCATCCTTACGGCAAATTCGAGGACGAACTATCGATTTCGATTTCAGAGACAGAAAGCGAGAACAACGACAATGCGTTTGACATGTCGCCGATCAATCCGGATCCGGTGACGACCGGGACAGGAACCTCGAACAATGATCTCCTCCCTGAAGACGAGGTTGACGCGCTTTTCAACGCGCCAATGGACCAACCGAACGATTTGGCGAATGAGCCGGTTCAGCCGGCGAGCGTCAATCCGGTAAATCCGTTCCTCGATGTGAACGAGACGGACGAGGCGAACGATACAACGAACCCGTTTATCGGCGATGAGCCGAACCAGCCGGTGGGGGACACATCGGAGAATGTTTTCGATGACCTCATGAAAGAGACCGGCTCGAAGACGTAAGCGCGGGTTTGGGTGTTCGGTTTTTGGGCGGAACTCTATAGACACGGGTAGATTAGCCTTCGCGGCGCAGTTCTTCTGGACCCCGGCCCAAATCCGCTCCGGGGCCGGGAATGCAACGTGATGAAGTCCTCGCATTCCGATCATCGTCGGGAGGCGCTCTCCTTACGTTCGATACCAGCCGCAGAGCCCCGTAGTATCCACTAGCTTCCCAGGCGGAGCCTATGCCGGGCTTGATCCTGGAAGCCGGGATCCGGTGCTTGGTTTCCGTGTCGTCGGAAACGCATTCCAAGGTAAGATTGCGCTGAGTGGATGATCTTGACGATGTGTTGTCTTGGGACATCTCGCGCTTCTCGATGCGATGAGATCGTTTTTCCGGAGCCCGGGGATGCAAGTGGCGGGGTATGGGGTTTTGCAGCGCATATCCTGTTCGAAGCGCGCATTGAATCCGGTTGCTGGAGAGTGCGAACGCTCTCTGCCCCGCATTCCCGGGTCGAGCCCGGGAAGACGAGAGAGCTTTCGTCCCATTGGTTCCTCGGAAGTCTCACCGTAAAGAACACATTGCCCGACGCTGAGCCCCATACCCCGCAACCTGCCTCCCCGGGCATGACCCGGGTTCCAGACTTATCATCAACGCCGTACCTGTCCTGGATGATGACTCCGACTTAAGGATGTACCTCACGGCGATCTCTATTCGCGATAAAGCGCGACCGCATCTGCAACGAGGGCCGAATTGTCGGCAGCAAGATCGCCGTTGCGAAGATGCGCGCCATCTTCAAGCCCGATTCGCGTTGACCAACGCTCGCGCCGCGCACGCTCAACGAAATGCCAGACCGTTTCGTCAAAACCGTGGAGGAGGAGAGGGCGGCTGACCCCGGCCCGGTCGAGAACCCGGCAGATCCCGTCAACAATTGCGTTGCCCTCGGAAAGTGTGCCGTATTCGATCTCAAGCAGAATACGAAAGGCACGCGCCCGCTGGGGTAGGGAGGCAAACCGCTCCGCATCAGCCACCGTTGCAAGCCCCGCCTCGATCCCGACGCCGATCCGGTCAAGGAGTGCCATCAAAATCGGCGCGTCCTCTTCGGCAAGATTGACGGAGGCGTAGTCTGGAAGGGCGCGCCAGGCGGCGATCCGTTCGCGGGTCTTATGGATGCTTCCTTCAATCCAGGCACCGGTGGAGACGCCAACGAGCGTACCCGGACAGCTTCTCCGTAAAGCCCGGATCACGCCATCGACTGCGGCGAGGCTTTCCCGGCCGGTTTCATCGCGGGGATGAACGTGAAGTTCGGCAGCACCCTGCGCGACGCAGCGCGCGCCGTCTGCGGCGATCTCATGAACGCTCACCGGCAAAGCGGGGTGAAAATCATTCGGCCGTGCGCCATTGAGGCATGCCTGGACAATCATCGGGAGGCCTCATGATGGAAGGTGCCTGAAGATAGCCGGCTTCCGGTTGAGGTAAAGGGCTTGCCGCTCTTAAACCGGCTAATCCTCTATGCACTTCGTGCCGCACGTCGCCAATCGGCTTAATCCGGAAAGGCAAGATCCACGGTCACATGCGCGCGCGGTGCGAAAGTAAACTCGCCTTCGACCTCCGCCGAGGATGGTCGTTCTCCGGGGCGCACAGCAACAAGTTTGATGATCTTTTTTCCGGGTTCAATCGGATAGCCGGGAACAAAAGTGCTGCGGGAATGCGACCGTGTTTCTCCGGCGGCGATATCGCCGATGATTTCATCATTCGCATAAATCAGGATCTGGGCATCGCTCGGAACCGATCCTCGATTGACTTTCACCTTCACGCTCGCCCGGTTCGTCAGCTCCCGCATTTCATCAGCCCGCCTTCCAGGCGCACGCAATCCGAAAATCTCGAACAACTGGAAGATCAGGGAGCTGCCACCGGCAAGAATGAAGGCTGTCACAGCCTGTGTCAGCCAGCTCGACCGCTCGCGGGAATCGGAAAGTCCGAACTCATTGAGAACGGCCTTCAGCACATCGATATTGAAGCTGTAGACGATGATGAAGGAGACAAAGACGGCAATCGGGGTCTTGTAGCCGCGCCCTTCGTAGCGTTCCTGAAAAAACCGCCAATTGAAAAGGACGGAAAGGGCGGCTTCCAGAAAGATCGCAATCGTGAGGAGAAGGAGAAGCTGGGCGCCGATCACTTCCAGCTGCCCCGGAGTGTAGCGCACGCCCTGATTGAAATTCACAAGAAGCGTGACCGTCTCAGGCGCCGCTTCGCCGGTTTGGACCCCGCCCGTTTGAACCTCAACCGTGATCAGAACCCGTTCCGGAATGTCATTCGGGTCGTCTGCTTCAAGGACAACGAATTTCTTGTTCTCCGTGATGGAGATCGCGCCGAAGCGCTCCGAAACGCTTGCGCCGATAAGCGTTGCACCCTCCGGGAAGCCTAAGGCGGCAAGGGGATCGAGCGTGATCAACCGGTCGAACCGTGCGTCGATCTCTTCAAACTTTTGGGCATGGGCAATGGTAGAAAGAAAAGTGAGGCCGACCGCAATCAAGGTGAGCGCGATCGCGATTGGTTTGAGCGGCGCTGTCTGAAACGGCTTCTGGCTGACGCTAGGTTTCTTATCCACTGCCAATACTCCATCCCGATGGTTTGTCTTCAATACTCCATCCATGCTCGCAAGACGCGATCACAAATCATTAGAACGACAGGTTTTTTCTATGAAAGGTTTTCTGAAAGCCCCCACCAAAACCAGATGGGGTCCCGTTTAACCTTCCAGCAATCGGTGTTTCGTCAAACGAAACCTCGCATGAAGATGGCCTGCTTGCAAAAAGTGCTTTGAATTGCAGGCACAACAATAGTGTGCCGCAATGATATGCAGCAAAAACCAATGAGTCTCATGATGTTCAATAGAATATACCGATAGATATACTTTAATGCAATCTGTGGTTGATGTGTCACACAGATGGCAAAATCAAACAGTCCATAATAATGATGTTGCTTTTATTACAAACGACCGCTTAGCTTATGAACCATAATAGGTTTTACACAACATGATTCGCGGAAATGATGTTTACCGCCTTTAAGATCGGTTCAATCGGTGTTCTCCTATTTGTTGTGTCTGCTTGCGCGACATTGCCGCGCGAGGAGCTGGCGATTTACGCCGACAGTGTTTCAAACACCAAGACCGCCGGTGATCTGATCCTGGATGAAGTCTCCGCCGTCATTTCAACCAGCGGGGCGACACGGCAACCCTCCTGCGAGCGCAATTCGCAAGGTTATCGTCCGTGCTTCAGGGTTGAGTTTGCGCTGGGCGATCTCAACGCCCGGGTCGACGAGCATCCGGATATCCAGATCCGCCGCCTGTCCCTCGTCGTGCTCAGGACCTACAGCCAGATTCTCCTCGATATTTCAGAGGGGCGGCCCGCTGCCGTCATCGAACAGAGAGGCCAGGAGCTTTCAGAACTGACGTCGCTTCTCACGACCCTTCTTGCCGGTACCGGGGTCGGGTTTGCGAGCCTTCCGGTAAGCGGGGCGGTTGAGATTGCAAAACGTCTTGCAGAGGCAGCGATTGAGACCGGCGCCAGGCGCTCTGTTCTGATCCTCGAACCGGATATTCGCTCGCTCATCAAACTGATGATCGATGACACGCCGACGCTCTATAAGATCTATGTCTCCCAGTTTATCGGCTCGGTGCGGCAAACGACGATTGCTTTAAACCGGGCCCGTATCAATGGTAATGTGGCAGAACAGGAGAGACTCCAGCGCAAGCTCGACAATCTCCGCAGCCCGGGTGGCAATGCCGCAAAGGCAAATCTCTTTGAGGAAGCCCTGACCGATTATGTCAAGCTTCTGGACAACACCGACAAGGCGCTTGTCTCCTTGCGGAAATCGATCACGAACGAAGATGCGAGCCTCTTCAGGCAAAGCGCGGAATTCATTCGCCGAGCAACGGAAACGCGGCTTTTGCTTGAAAGCATTACGAGGGATTTGAGGGATTTAAGAGAAGAAGATCGTTGATCGGGGCCTGAAATGTCAGATTTCACGTATGACGAAGATCACTTCATAGACCTTGCGTCAAAAGCAACGACCCTGGAAGAGCTTGATATTATCGATAAGCTCTGGATTGAAGCCGAAGAAGCCATGAGACTGGCCGCACTCAAGGATTTGCGGGCGCACTCAATCGCAATGCTTGACGTGGTGGGCCGCATGATCGGCCATATTGAGCATCTCGGCAGGACGCTCTCGTTTTCCGGTTCCCCCGTCATCAAAGAGCTGAAGGAGGAAATGGGGCGCCTACACGCTGAACTCCACACATCCGGAGAGAACGGACAGGCCGACGATCCCGCGACCCCCGATCCCGGCAGCGACAAGGACGATGTCGACGACAGCACAACGGTTCCGATTGAGCCGGCCGACATACTGGATGTGCAATCGCCGATTAATTCGCGCAAATATTCCGATCTTGCGGACGAATATGTGAAATTCTTCAATGGCGCCGGTATCCGTCCGTCGCATGCGGCAAAGGTAAAAAAGATGGCCGATACGGCCTTCAGTCACAGGGCGCGCTATCAGGCGATTGGGAGTCCGCTTGGCATTCCATGGTGGTTCATTGCCGGGCTCCACCAAATGGAATCGACCTATAATTTCGAACGCCATCTTCATAACGGCGACCGGTTGACGGCGCGCACAACACGGGTTCCTGCCGGAAGACCGTCCGGCTCGCCGCCGTTCACCTTTGAGGAAAGTGCTGAAGATGCGCTGCGCCAAAAAGGCTTTCACGAGGAGACGGACTGGTCGCTCCCGCGCGCGCTGTTCCGGTTTGAGCGCTATAACGGATTTGGCTACAGGCCGCGCTCCGTCGCGTCACCCTATCTCTGGGGTTTCACGACCCTTTACGGGCGCGGCAAATTCGTCGCCGACGGGGTTTTCGACGGCAATGCCGTCACGAAACAATGCGGTGTCGGCGCGCTCTTGCGGCAACTTGCAAACGATCAGCGCATCAAATTGGTCTCCAACCAGTTCGCCGATATTGAAGACCCCGATCCGCTCGATCCGGGCACCGATATCAATCAGGATCCCGATGCGGCGCCGGGCCATCCGTTCGAAGCCTTCTGGCAGGCCAATCTCTCCGATATCCGGCATTTTTCCTGGAAGGAATTTCTCTTCAAGGGCGCGTCGAATTCCGTTCATCGAAACAACACCGATCCGCCCAATCGGCTCTTTGAAAAAGCCATCACGCTGGCGCGTGTGCTGGATGAAATCCGCGAACGGATAGGCGGGCGGATCAGCCTCACAAGCGTTTACCGCTCGCCCGATTATAATCAGTCGATCGGAGGGGCGAGCGGCAGCCGTCACAAGGAATTCGACGCTGCCGATTTCAAGGTGATCGATTCCGGCCATGGCAATACCGGCGACTGGGCAGCCGTCGCGAGACAATTGCGGAGCGAAGGGCTCTTCGAGGGCGGCATTGGCATCTATAATTCGTTTGTTCACGTCGACACGCGCGGTCACCGCGCGGATTGGGA
Organism: Pseudomonadota bacterium; assembly: GCA_039180865.1. Classification (GTDB taxonomy): domain Bacteria; phylum Pseudomonadota; class Alphaproteobacteria; order Rhizobiales; family JACESI01; genus JBCDCU01. Next base: position 8,846 of record JBCDCZ010000099.1, read on the forward strand.
CAAACGGTGAGGGGAGTTTGCGGGTGAGGTAGGGGCTTTTGTCTCTGCGATACGCCCGCCTACCGGGCATCGGGTCGTTTTACCGACACCCACCGGTCCGCTGATCATCAGGACGGGGACACTTTCAGGTGTACTCACGATCATTCTCAAGAGATACGCTGGCTCGAATTCCAGCCGTTGTGCTGTTTAACCATACCTGGGGCCCATTTCGGAATGGGACGAAATCCTACGCTAAGAGATTTTCGGCCATCTGTTCAAAAAACACCGTGATGGCAATTGTGAAACAATGGTTCGGCACAGAAAAGCAGAGTGTTTCGAATGCGTGATATAACCGCAAAAGAACTCGTCGTGATACATGTCGAGATCGGGCGATCAACAATCGACTGGGATTTCGGCAAACAACTTCTTGAGCTTTTCTGTAATCATGACAAGCGCCTTGTTCCGCAAAGCTTGAGTATATGGAGCGAGAAGATCGCGGATTTCTCTGAGGTCGATGACGCTAGGCCACATTGGGCGGGTGTTGGCCAAATACGAGCCAACGGTTCCCTTTCTGAGTTTCATGTTGGCATAGGTTGGCACCGTAAGTTGACCACAAGGTACCAAGCGGAAATCCAGCATGAGAGCCGCGACAATCGCGGGCATCTGATACCGGCCACGCTGTCTGTCTACGCTAAGCCTCACAAAGCAATCGACTGGGGTACTTTTGCAAACCGGATATACGAACTCACAGAAGCCCAATATGGCTTCGTGCACATGTACCGTGATGCGCACCTGAGGGCGGACCTTTCCGAGGCACGGGAAGCGACTTGGATAACTGGCCAAAGAACCTCAACCTGTATTCCCCAGCTCGGCTGGTCGACGTTCTTAGGTGCGCCTTATGCCGAATTTATTCCGAACACGTTGGAGAGATGCGACCAAGCCATGGTTCAAGAAATTGGATCAGGAATAGCTATTACCTTGACCAATAGCATTATGGATGTCTCAGAGATGTATGAGGACTTCGATACAAAGCGATCAAAAATGAAGGCTCTCTTCCCTGAAAACTTCTTCGAAATTCCTTAGCGAAGGATTCCGCCCCTATCCGCAACTGACCCCTACCTCGATACTCCTCATCAAACCGCCTTGTGGGCGGACATCGCTCGCTCAGAGCTCACCGTTAATCCTGTCATATTCGGCCCGGGCGCGGGCAACCTGCTCACGGTGGTCGTCAGCCCAGCGGGCGAGTGGGGCCAATTGGGCCACGAGCGAACGCCCAAGATCGGTCAGCTCATAGTCAACACGCGGCGGGATTGAGGGGGTTACCTCGCGCGTCACATATCCGTCCCGTTCAAGCTTGCGCAGCGTTTGTGTCAGCATCCGTTGCGAGACATCAGGCACCAGGCGCTTGATTTCCGAAAACCGCTGTCGCCTCGCCTTGAGTCCGGCGAGGATCAGGACCGTCCATTTGTCGGCAATCCCTTTAAGAACATGGCGAACCGGGCAAATCTCGGGATCGTATTCTCCGTGATAAAGGCCGTCGAGATAATCATCCGGCCAAACGCGGTCGGTTCCCTCAAGGGAACTCGGTTTGGAAAAAGTGCCGTCTTCCACTGGTTCGTCCCTCTCACTAGATGTGGTCTCAAACAGTAACCGAGTGCCACTCTGAGACCAAGAAGGATGCCAATATGAAAGCTGCAATCATCACCGGGTTCGGATTGCCGTCTGTTTTTAAAACCACTGACATGCCCAAGCCAGATCCCAAAAAGGACGAACTTTTGATCCGCATCGAGGCAGCGGGTCTGAACCGTCTCGATCATTATATCCGCGAGGGCGGTGTGAACCCCGGTCTTGGATTTCCCCATATCCTTGGCTCGGATGCTGTCGGGATTGTCGAGGATGCCGGTGAGGATGTCTCGGGATTTGCTGTTGGAGATCGCGTCATCCCGATGCCCGGTTATCCGACGGACCCGCGCGACCCGGCCAGTGACGTTCTCTCCCTGTCTCCCTCCTATGCCATCCGTGGCCTGGTTGAACATGGCACCTATGCTGAATACATGACCGTGCCCGCCCGCTGGACGTTGAAAGCCCCGGAGGATCTGTCGTCTTTCGATCTTGCAACCCTTCCAATGGCCCTCGTCACTGCCGTCCGGGCAGTCAAGGTCGTGGGCGCGGTCAAGGCGGGTGACACGGTTCTGGTCCAGGCGGGTGCATCGGGCACGGGTTCGTTCCTGGTGCAGGTTGCAAAAGCGCTCGGCGCAAGGGTCGCGGCAAGTGTGCGATCTGAGCACAAGCGCGCCTTTGTCGAAGATCTCGGTGCCGATCTGGTCATAGGAACGGATGACGGTTCGCTCGAGACGCTGAAGGACTGGTCGGATGGCGGTGTGGATGTTGCGATTGATAATCTCGGCGGTCCAAGCCTAGCACGCTCCGTGGATGCCGTCCGGCCCCTCGGCCTGACGGTGCTGATGGGAAATGTGCTGGGGCTTGAGGCGACGCTTCCGGTCCGCAGCGTCTTCTTCCCGCAAAAACGAATTGCCGGAACGCTCATGGGCGGTGTTGAGGATCTCACATGGGGCCTCAAACAGGTTCAGGCCGGAACCATCAAACCGACCCTTGATCAGACGTTCTCGCTCGATGAAGCGGAAGCGGCTCATACGCGGCTTGCCGCTGGCGATGCCCTCGGCAACATCGTGTTTGAGGTCGCTTGATTGCCTCCAATCCTCACGTGATCGCCTTGAAAAACGCCTCCGCATCGAGGAGCCCGTAGCCGGCGCCTGGATGATGGAGGCGCACGCCGCCTTTCACATTGAGCCGGAGCCGCATGGCGACCTGTTTGGCGTTCGGCATGGGTTTTCCCGGCGTTTTCGCAATCTTTGACAGGGCAAGCGCAATCGCACCCGTCACATGCGGGGCGGCCATGCTCGTGCCCGTCTTGGCAATCGCCGCATCGGGATCGTTGCGCGCCGCACGGGCCGCCTTGATCTGAAAGCCCGGCGCGCAGAGATCGGGCTTTTTGCCGCCGGTTCGGGTCGGCCCGAATGACGAAGAATCGTTAAGCCGCCAGGGCGTTCCCGTATCGGTTGCCCCGACCGTGATCACCGTTTGCGCGGTGCCCGGCACGCTCAAAGTCATGCGGACATCTTCCACCTCAAACTTCACGGCACGCTGGGAATTGCGCTCAACCCACACATTTACCATGCCGGTTTCCGTTTGAACGTTTCTGCCGATCACTTCCAGCGTCCAGAGCCCGTCCTGGATTTCCCGTCCCTGCGGCACGATCTTGATCGTAAGACGGTTGGCGGCATTATCGCGGTGAACCTCGCTCAAGGTCATGGTGCAGATGTTGCCGTCCAGGATATCGCTGGTGGTTTTGGTCCCAACATCGATTTCGCTCGACCGGTTTCCTTTCGGGTCGACCACGACAAAGGAGAGATCGTCGGCGGCATCGAACCAGCCTTCGAAATAATCCTGCGGACGGAATTTCTCGCTCGAATGCCAGGAGAGTTCGACCACGCCGCCATGGGCTGCCTGAATGCTCGCATGGCCAGCATGGGAGCGCTCGTTTCCCGCCGACTTTACAATCACAACGCCGCGGTCGCGCCCGATATTGGTTGCCGCATCGAAGGCGGCTTCAAGAAGGGTCGATCCGTCATGGGCACCGGCATTCATGCCAAGGCTTACATTAATCGCAATCGGCATCCCGTTCGCCACCAGAGCATTGTTGCCCGCGGCAGCCGATGTCAGAAAATAAAGCGCGTCCACATGGCTGTTCGAATAGCCGATGCTCGGCGGGCTGCCCGCCTCCTGTTTCATGTTCGGCGCGACGACGAGGATGTTGGCTTCAGGCGCCATCCCGGCGGAAAGGCTGCCTGTCGCGCGACCGGCGGCAATGCTTGCCACATGTGTCCCGTGCGCCCGTGGATCGCGCAGACGGCTTGGAACGGGCGTAACCCGGTTGCGGTGTTTTTGAATGGCGTCATCAATCGCGGCCTTTGTGTGCAGCGTCCCGTAATCCTGGGTGAAGACAGTGGGATCGACGGCTTTCGGCGTCGGGCCCGTCGGGTCGCGCTGATCCCAGAGGCCGATAATCCGCGTTCCGGTGAGGTCATGGTTCATGAAAGCATTGTGGAGAATGTCGATGCCGGTATCGACGACGCCGACAATCGCCGCATCGCCGCGCTCGTCGATAGCGGGCGCATGGACCGCATCGCCGCCGACAAAGGGGAGGGAGGCATCGAGTTCCACCATGCCCGCATCGCGGCTGAGCTCCATGAAGCTCACATCGTTATCGTTGCTGAGCGCCTTGATCTGCTCCTCGGTGGCACGCACCGTTGCAATGTTCTGAAACCTCGATGAGACCTCCAGATCCGCCGGCGGTTGCCAATTGCGGGAGACTTCGAGAAGAACCGGGATGAGTGGGGTCTCGAAACCGACCGGTGTTTCGACTGGCGCTGCTTCCTCTGTTGCCTCTTCCTCCGCTCCGGCATCTTCCTCTGCCCCTGCCTCTTCGACTGCTTCTTCTGGGGATTCAAACGCGGCTTCAGGGAAGGGCGCGCCGCGTGAAGCCGGACGGGCCATCGGGATCGGCGGTATGCCGCCGGTCATGAGATCCGGCAGGGCCAATTCGGCATCGAGCGGGAAGTCGCCGGAGATTTCAAACTCGCGTTCGAACGGATCGCCGACGAAATCCGGCGGGCCGTCGGAAAACTCATTCGGGCGGCCGGTTTGCGCAAAGATACTTTCCGCCTCGATCCGCAATGACGTATCCCGTGGCGCGAAGCGTTTGATCGCTTCGATATAGCGGTCGATCATATGGTCCGAGATTGAGGGAAAAAGCCCTTCGATGCTCGACGTGAAGAAATCGCCGAGGCCGCCTTCAATGTCTTCGATATCCGACATGTCGGCCTTGATGGCTTTGAGTTCCGCCCTGAGATTCTCAAGCTCCCAATCTTCAAGCGGCGGGCGGCCTTCCGGCATCTCCCCTTCGACCGTCGATTCCGCGGCACTTTCTTCCAGATTGCCCTTGCCGTCGAATTGGAACAATTGCCCGGCATGGAAATAGGTCTTCGGAACGCGCGGCACCACATCATCGCCATTCACAAAACGGAAATAGGACGCCCCGATGCTCTGATTGATGCGCCGGGCCGTGGCGGAACGGGCAATCCGCGGCTGGCCGAAGGTGGCAAGGCCGGAAAGCGTGACCGAGCCGAAGGTCTCAATCGCGGCATTGAGCGCAATTGCCCCGCCGAGACTGTGGCCGGTGAGCCAGATCATCTTACCGGCGCTGCTTGCCGCCTGAAGCTTCGGGACAATGACGCTTTGCGTGCTCAAAAAGGCTTCGCGAAAGCCGGAATGAACTTCGCCGAAGGCACCGTCCTCATCAAGAATATCGAAATTGATGAGCCAGTCGCCGATGCTTTCCGTGCCGCGGTAAACGAGGAGCGCGATATGATCGCTTTCAAGAAGATAGCCTTGCGTGTCGGCAATGTTGACGGCAGCTGTAATCTCGACGTTCCAGCCGGATTGAATGACCCGTTGAAAGTCGCGCTTGTCCTTGTAGCTGTGTTTTGACGCAAGCGCCAAGGACAGCATGGTCTGCCAGTTAAAGCCCGGGGATCTGAGGGCA